>NZ_JAMPLL010000022.1:0-73452 GCF_039962495.1 Leptolyngbya sp. AS-A5
CAATTGCTTTGTCAACATTCTCGGCGGCTTGATTGCCTACTGCCATCAACCGAAGAAACCGTCCATTGCGCTCGACCACAATCTGCTGCTCCCGGCTTAACCCGAACTCAGGTTAAACATAAGACCCCTGATCCGCCCCCACCCCTCTTTTGTGGGAGAGGAAGCCAGAAGTCCAGTTCCCCTTCTCCCTTGGGGAGAAGGGGCGAGGGGATGAGGATCTTCATTGAGTAGCAACGCGATTAATTGATTGCTACGATCGCGAAATCGAAAATCGCGCTTAAGTCTTCTGTAAAAACGATTCAAAAGGTTGCAGCCTGAATCAGACAGGCTTCAAGATCGAGTTTTGCCAATCTGGAGTAAGCTTGCTCGATCGCAAACTTCCCCCGCAGCAGCCCAGAACTCGCACCGGGACAAATAAAGTGCAATGTCTCTGAATTGAACATTTCTAAAAGCTTCCGAACATGACGAATCTGGCGGTTCCAGTGAAATGTTTTCGCCGTTCTGAGCGGAACGGGATCGCCTTGCGCGTTCGGAAGCAAATGGCGACCGGAGAATAAGATCCCACCCAAGGCAGCGTAATACACACAAGCTGATCCTGGAGAATGTCCCGGAGTCCAGATCACTTGAATCTCCGACATATCCCCGTGAGCAAGCGAAGCGAGCGACAAGCTCTCTCGAAACGAACTCACCGCCATATTGGGCAGCAAGTACGCCTCTTGCTCCTGCACAACCACCTCACAGCCAAACACTTCTTGGATCTCACGCACCTTTCCCATCCCGCCGCGATGCGTGATGACTAATTTGCTAACTCCGCCCTGAGCATCGAGAAACGATCGCGTGTTTTCATCCCAAGCCGGACAATCGATCAATAAATTTCCATCTTTTCTTACAATGAGGTACGCGGTACCACCGAGCGTATCCCGATTCGGCGGAAACGCGAAAACTGGCGTGACGCTAGATTCTGGAAAAGTTTCCGCTGAAAACACTAGACGCGGCTGTTTCGGAGTGCGGGACTGTGGCGTTAAAGGAATCGGAGATTCTGGTGGCACAAGCTTCTCGATCGGTCAAACTAAAGAATATGGCAAGTCTGCCATCGTTGATTGTGCCAGATCGCGTGATTTCCATCTATGCCCCCTGTCTCATCCCTTGGTCATGATTTGGCTTTTGCTTCTCGGATTGCTCACTTACCTGTTTATTACCCAATGGGTTGCCAGCCTGACGCGCACACCGGTTTGGGCACTGTGGTTGGTGGCGATGCTGCCTGTGTTTGTCATGGTGGTGTGGACGATCGCGTTTCGGGGGCAAGCGATGCCGATGCCATATATGATCGTGCTGTTTGCGGGCTGTTTGGTGCTGTATTTGTATCTGATTCAGCGGGGGCGAATTGCGCGATCCGGGCAGGATCAGCGCTGGGCAGCGCTGGATACTGCGCCCTCTGCGCCTCCCAAGCCTGCATCTGAGCTACAACCGCCGAATCTAGCAAGCTTGCGTCCGCTCAATCCCGCCGAAGAAACCAGTTTACAAACGTGCTTTCCTTGGTCGGTGTTTTATCTACGGCACTTGGAATATCATCCGCAGGGCGTGGTTTGTCGGGGGCAGTTACGTACCTCACCGGAAGTCGCTTATCAAACGGTGCGGCAGAATGTTGAGGCACAGTTCGGCGATCGCTTTCATGTGATTTTTCAGGAGTATTATTCGGGAGAGCCGTTTTTTGAACTGGTGATTAATCCAGCGGCAAGCGTTGAGTCAAAGAATTCGAGTCCGCTGATTCGTCCTGGATTTGCGATCGCGTTGATGCTTTTGACGGTATTTACAACCACGTGGGCGGGGCTGCAAATTGTGGGACGGGTTCCGACGATCGCGGCGCTTTTAGAAAATGGATTGCCTTATTCGATTCCGGTTTTGACCTTTTTTGCAGCACGAAGTATTGGGCAATTTGTCACCGCTCGTAAATTTCACATTGCAATTACGCTGCCGTATTTTATTCCGATTATTCCACTACCGTTTTTTCCCCTGGGAACGATCGGGGCATTTACGCAGTTAAAGTCTCCAATCCCGCATCGTAAGGCGCTGTTCGATATTGGGCTAGTAGGTGCGTTTTTGGGGTTGAGCGTGAGTATTCCGTTATTCGCTTGGGGATTGGTGCAGTCAGGAGTTGTGCCGCTACCGAGTCAGAGCGGACTCTTTCAGTTCCAGGCGCTTGATCCGAGAGTTTCGATCGTGCTTGCGGTGTTTAGCAAGTTGGCGATTGGGCGTGATTTAACTCCCTATGCAGCACTGCGGCTGCATCCGGTGGCGATCGCGGGTTGGGTTGGGATATTGTTTACTGCGTTTAATTTAATGCCGATCGGTCAGTTAGATGGCGGACGGATGATTCATGCTGTGTTTGGGCGACGGGTCGGAGCCAGGATCGGACGCATTTCTCGATTTTTGCTATTAGGGTTTGCGATTATATATCCACATTTGTTGCTGTGGACAGTGTTATTGTTTTTGCTGCCTGCGTTGAATGAACCGACGCTCAATGATGTCATTGAAGTCGATGGTTTTCGCAATGCGGTGGGGTTGATGGCGTTGGTGATTTTGATTCTCTTGGTGTTACCTGCGCCGAAATTTTTAACGACTGTGTTGGGGATGTAGTTGAATGGTAAAAGTACGATCGTTACCTGAGAAATGTCTGTCGCTGTTAGTCTACCGGGATTTGCTAGATGATCCGGTGTTATTAGCATTTCGCACCGCTTTGAGCGCGCTCGATCGTCCAGAGATTGCAGCAGCGAGCTACAGTGAATGGTTTTCAGAATTGGCAAAACGAAACCAAGGATGGCGCGACTATTTGCTGAATCGGATTTTAGCTTCAGAAAATCCGCTTACATACCAACTTCGTCGCGGCGAAATTTTCAAAGAACTGATGGAAGCAGCAAAGCACGATTTAAGAATTCTGCAACGGTTTTATGAATGCGGTAGTCAGCGATTTTATCAATTAATGAAACACAAGACTGCACCTTGGGTTGATTACATTCCTGATACAGCAAGTAGCTTAAGACAAACGCAAATTAGACAAATTCAGAAACAGCTTGAATCGCTGGAAGATTGGTCGATCGCACTTCCAGAATTAATCGAGTTTTATCGCCGCTTTGGGACAGGAGTTTTTGCTGAGTACCGTGCATTTCGTTGGCAAGATGGGCAATTGAATGCGATCGCGAATCCCGATCCCATCCAAGTTGATGCCTTAGTTGGTTACGAAACTCAGCGCGATACTTTGCTTCGAAACACTGAATTTCTGCTGGCTGGATTACCTGCACTGCATATTTTGCTGTATGGCAGTCGCGGTTCAGGAAAATCGTCGCTGGTGAAATCGCTGCTCGGCAAATATGAGAATCTACGCCTGATCGAAGTGCCAAAATCAGAATTGAAAGCGTTACCGACGATCGTAGAACGCTTGCGAGATCTTCCTCAAAAATTTGTCATTTTCGTGGATGATTTATCTTTTGAAGAAGATGACGATGCTTATAAAGCGCTGAAAGTGGTATTAGAAGGGAATCTCACCGCTCGACCTCAAAACGTGGTAGTTTATGCCACTTCAAATCGACGGCATTTAATTCGAGAATTCTTTGACGATCGTCCTCGTCCAAAAGATGCCGACGAAGTGCATCACTGGGATACGGTGCAGGAGAAGCTATCGTTTAGCGATCGCTTCGGTTTAACCCTGACGTTTGAGCCTGCGGATCAAACCACTTATCTGAAAATTGTTCATCATTTAGCAAGCCAAGCTCAGATTGAATTGAGCACTGAAGATCTAGAGTTTAGATCGTTGCAGTGGGCAACTCGGCATAATGGACGATCGGGCAGAACTGCCCGTCAATTTATCGACTTTCTTAAAGCTGAACTTACCGTTTCCTAATGGAATTTACTTATTCTCGATCGATTCGCTTTTCCGACACCGATGCAGCAGGAGTGGTATATTTTGCAAACGTTTTGAACTTCTGCCACGAAGCGTATGAAGCCTCTTTGACCGCAAGTGGAATTAATCTGCGATCGTTTTTTTCGGGTCAAACCATTGCGGTTCCAATTGTTCACGCTGAAGTCGATTTTTTTAAGCCGATATTCTGTGGAGATGAAATTACGATCGCGCTCACTTCAAACTTATTAAAACCGAGTGAATTTGAAATTTCTTACCGTTTGTTTCAGGGGCAAACGATAGCAAAAGCGCTCACCCGCCATGTTTGTATAAACTCTCAAACGCGATCGCGGCAAGACCTCACACCCGATTTGCTGCACTGGATCAATGGCGATCGTTCAGTTCAATAGAAAACCGTTTAAAGTCGAATCGCTCTAGCTCAAAGCTCAGAACAGTTCTCGCTAAAATGTTGGTATGGAACAAGAAGTTATCACCCTCCTTTCGAGTCGCGAAATCGAAAAAATGCGCCGAGCCGGAAAGCTTGCAGCGCAGCTATTGAATCACTTAGAGTCCTTCGTCAAACCCGGTGTCTCTACATTAGAACTCAACGACGAAGCCGAACGCTGGACACAAGCCCACGGAGCCAAAAGTGCTCCCCTTGGCTACAACGGCTTCCCCAAGTCCATTTGCACTAGCGTTAATGAGGTTGTGTGTCACGGCATTCCCAACGCTAAACAAGTGCTGAAAAATGGAGACATTATCAATATTGATGTGACGCTGATCGTCGATGGCTATCATGGCGACACCTCAAAAATGTATTTCGTCGGAGAACCATCACCGTTAGCAAAGCGTTTGGTCGAAGTGACTGACAAATGCCGACAACTAGGCATGGATGCGGTAAAACCCGGTGCCAGAATCGGCGATATTGGTGCAGCGATTCAAGAATATGCCGAATCTCAAGGCTTTTCAGTCGTGCAAGACTTTGTGGGACATGGAATTAGCCACATTTTCCACACGGCTCCCCAAATTCCCCACTATGGCAAACGCGGTACCGGGAAAAAGTTGCGTCCTGGAATGGTATTTACGATCGAACCGATGATCAACGAAGGCACCTGGGAAGTCGAAGTCATGCCCGACCAATGGACAGCCTTAACAAAAGATCGCAAACTCTCCGCCCAATGTGAACATACGATCGCCGTAACCTCCACAGGCTACGAAATCTTGACGCAAGCTGACTAAGGAGAGATTGCGTTACAATGATGTGCTGGCTTAAGTCAATCCCTGTCTCTCAAAAATATGTCATTGCCGATCGTTGCCATTATTGGTCGCCCGAATGTGGGCAAGTCTACGCTTGTGAACCGTCTTGCTCAGGTGCAGGATGCCATCGTGTTCGATGAACCCGGTGTGACCCGCGATCGCACCTACAAACGAGCGTTTTGGCGCGATCGAGAATTCCAAGTTGTCGATACGGGCGGACTGGTGTTTGATGATGACACCGAGTTTTTACCCCTGATTCGAGAACAAGCAATGGCGGCTCTGTCAGAATCGTCCTCGGCGATTTTTGTTGTGGATGGACAGGCGGGATTAACTCAAGCCGACGAGGAAATTGCTCAATGGCTGCGTCAGCAGCCTGTTCCGGTTGTGCTGGCGGTTAATAAGTGTGAATCGGTAGATCAAGGCATTATCCAAGCCGCAGAATTCTGGGAATTAGGGCTGGGTGAGCCGTATCCGGTTTCCAGCATTCACGGAAGCGGTACAGGGGACTTACTCGATCAGGTTGTCGAACACTTACCCACCACCCTTGAAATCGAAGAAAATCCTGAAACTAAAGTCGCGATCGCAGGTCGCCCGAATGTGGGTAAGTCGAGCTTACTTAATGCGTTTGTCGGCGAAAATCGCTCGATCGTCAGTCCAATCTCAGGAACGACGAGAGACGCGATCGACATGGTAGTTGAGCGCAACGATAAAACGTATCGCTTGATTGATACTGCCGGGATTCGTAAGAAAAAGAACGTAGAGTACGGTCCCGAATTTTTTGGAATCAATCGAGCGTTTAAAGCGATCGATCGTTCTGATGTGGTACTCCTTGTTATCGATGCCCTAGACGGCGTAACCGAGCAAGACCAAAAGTTAGCCGGACGAATTGACGATGAAGGGCGCGGCTGTGTGGTGATTATTAACAAATGGGATGCAGTTGAAAAAGACGCGCACACCATTTATGAATATGAGCGTCAAATCCGCGATCGCTTGCACTTTGTCGAGTGGGCAGAAAGCATTTTTATCAGTGCCAAAACGGGTCAGCGCGTCGAAAAGATTTTTGAACTCGTCGATCGTGCCGCCGAACAACACAAGCGCCGAGTTTCAACGGCTGTAATCAATGAAGTGCTAGAAGATGCGCTGTCTTGGCACACGCCACCGACCACAAGACAAGGACGACAGGGCAAGATCTACTACGGAACTCAGGTAAGCAGTGCACCTCCGACGATCGCGCTATTCGTAAATGATCCCCATCTGTTTAACGACAACTACCGCCGTTATATCGATCGTAAATTCCGTGAATCTTTAGGCTTCCAGGGTACGCCGCTCCGATTACTTTGGCGGGGCAAGAAAGTACGAGAAGTCGAGCGGAACACAGCGAATCGAGCAACGAAGGTTTAGCGTATGGATTTACTGCGATCGCTGCCGTTAGGGTTGTATCTCGAACAGCCGATCACCTGGATGCACCGACTCGATCCACGGGTAAAGCTGGCGTGGTTGATGAGTTTTCTAGCAACTCCCTTACTGGCGAGTGCAGAATGGCGGTTGCTGCTCGTGGGTGTGTTGATTGTACTAACTCTAGCGTCTCGGATTCCGCTCCGAGTCTGGCGGCAGCAGATGGGCTGGCTGTTATTGCTGGCGGTCTATGTGTTTTCGCTGGTTGCGATCGCGCCTGATGGTTTGAGTGTTGAGCCGCGTCCTCGACTGCCTGAAAATGAACTGGCATTTGTGCAGCAACCGAACACGGTTCCAAAACCCGCACCGCCGCAGTCTTGGTTCAATCCATTTCAAGCAGCGCCCAAAGAGCAAACCCAACTTGCCAATCAGTTAAAGCGCCCAGAGTTAAAGCAACCGACAGACTATCAGTATGTGGTCTTTCAGCGTGGGCCGATTCGGGTGACTCGGCGATCGTTGGATCTGGCGATCCGAGTTGGTACTTTATTGTTTACGCTGATCTACAGTACGAATTTATTTTTGCTTACAACTGCTCCAGAAGAAGTCACCGCAGGATTGGAAGATTTGATGCGCCCGTTGCGTCGGTTTAATGTTCCGGTGACTGAAGTTGCATTGACATTAACGTTGTCGTTGCGATTCATTCCGCTGGTGTTGGAGGAATTTCAGAATTTGATTCGATCGATTCGCACTCGTGCTATCAATTGGAAGAAGTTAGGATTTCGCCGCACGATTCAGGTGTGTTTATCGGTTGCAGAGCGATTGTTGCAAAATCTATTGCTGAGAGCAGAGCAGATTGCGAGTGCGATGAAGGTTCGTGGATTTACCAGTCCGAATCAGCATCGAGTGGAATGGCACCAGTTAATTTTGAAGCGGTTTGATTGGCTCGCGTTGGTTGTTTTGGGTGGATTTTGGGCAGCAAGGCTGGCGTTTGGATAACACAAAAAATTGGGGCAATTGCTGTAAATTGCCCCAACTGCATTTTCAAGCTGTTTAATATTCCGGTACAGAGGGATCGACTTCGCGACTCCAGGCAGTAATTCCGCCTTTCACGTTGATCCCATCAATCCCAGCCGATTTGAGAATACCGATCGCTTTTGCCGATCGACCTCCCATTTTGCAGTGAGCAATCAACTTGTGTCCGTTGAGCAGTTCTTTCACTTTCTCAACGCCATTTCCGTTCTCGATATCTGGTAATGGAATCAAGACAGAACCGGGGATCTGAGCAATGTCGTACTCATTGGGATTGCGGACATCGAGCAAGACGTATTCTTGACCGATCGCGCCACTGTCGATCAGTTGCTTCAATTCCTGCACCGTAATTTCTTGCATACTTGCTTTTGCCTGTTCTTCAGCCGCTTTTGCTTGCGGAATTCCGCAGAATTCCTCGTAATCCACTAACTTCTCAATCACAGGGCGCACCGGATTCGGACGCAGTTTAAGCTCCCGGAACTTCATCTCTAGCGCGTTGTACAACAACAGTCGCCCACTGAGCGTATTGCCTTGTCCGAGAATGATTTTCACCGCTTCAGTCGCCTGAATCGTTCCGATAATGCCGCATAACACGCCTAAAACGCCGCCCTCGGCACAAGAAGGCACCAATCCGGGTGGCGGGGGTTCTGGATAAAGATCGCGGTAATTTGGCCCGCCCTCGTAGTTAAAGACCGTCGCTTGTCCTTCAAACCGGAAAATCGAGCCGTACACATTCGGCTTATTCAACAGCACGCAAACATCATTCACGAGATATCGCGTTGGGAAATTATCGGTTCCGTCGATCACCAAGTCATAGGGTTCCGCAATTTGCAGCGCATTCTCAGAACTCAATCGTGTCTCATACAAATCCACTTGACAGGTTGGATTAATCTCAAGAATTCGCTGTTTTGCCGATTCGATCTTGGGCTTACCCACCCACGATGTCCCGTGAATAATTTGGCGATGCAGGTTAGAACTATCAACCACATCAAAATCGACAATTCCAATCCGTCCGATCCCGGCTGCTGCTAAATACAACAATAGTGGTGATCCCAGTCCGCCTGTTCCCACACAGAGAACGCTTGCCGCTTTGAGTTTTTTCTGTCCATCCAGCCCGACTTCCGGCAAAATAATATGCCTGGAATATCGGGCGTAATCATCATTGGTTAACTGGATTTCATCCAGATTTGGGTTTAGCATGGTGCGTCGCTGAACAAGTTGACAAAATCAATTCGATAGCTTTACTACACAGGTACGTGTTCGCTCGAATTAGGGAAGTTCCTTCAGGTGATCAAGAGTTCTTCCGGTTGGAAAACCTGTTGATCGTCGAGGCTCCAGCAGCGAAGGTCAACCGATTTGCCTTCAGACACTGACACGATCGCATAACTATAAGCCGACCATGCCGCTGCACGATCGCATTCTGAAGGCACTGCTGGCTGATCCGGATGTGAGTGATAGATCCCAATAATATCGAGACCTTGCGATCGAGCTTCTTTCATCGCTGCCAGCATTTCTTCTGGTGCAATTTCATATTGACGCTTTCTGGTCAGACCGCTCTCGTCGTCACTCCATCGATTCTCCGTTGCTTTCACTTCCATGACGGTTTTCCCAGTGGGGTCACTCTTGCCCAACAGCAAGCCGCAGCACTCGTCTGGATAGGTGCGCTCGGCATGAGCACGAATGCTCACAAGATGCTGAGAGTTGAGTCTGAGAATCACGACAGGATGAAGAATCGCAAGCCAAATATTTATTCTAAGGGATTCAGCACCAGACGCAAGAATGAGAATTATGAAGAAGTTGATGCTCAACGATTTATCCGGTGCATTGAACAACTCTTTGAAGAACAAACGCAAAAAATTTGTAGCGCGATCGCTGCGATCATTGAATTCCAGCCTGAGTAATTATTCGATCGCGATCGTTTGTCCCTGTTCTGCCGATCGTTGAGCCGCGATCGCAACTTTCAATGTATATAAGCTCTCTTCGGGTTGAACATATAACGGCGATCCGTTCAGTAAATGATCTAAAACAGCGCTCGTATCCTTGGTAAACAATCCCCGTCTCGCACCGACCTCGATCGCGCTCACCCCTTCCGAATTCACGAATGCACCTTCATCACCATCAAAGATTAATGCACCACGATCGCCCTGAACTTCTAACTTGCGCTCCGGTGTCCAAAGTGTTTCACCCTTGCCGTACACCACATCTGCAATCACCCCGTTCTTAAATTGCAGTTGTGCCTTACAGAGACAACCTGTGTAACGATCGGCGTTCAAATTCCAATAGCGATTCTGACAGCTCACCGATTCAACTTGCCCAAACCCATGAATCAATCGGTGCAGTCGCGATAAGGCACCCACCAATGGAAAACCAAACAGCGATCGCGTGTATGTCCATTTCGGAGGCGCAGGATGTTGCGGCGTTGCGGTCGCATACCGAGCATAAAACGGCGTACCAACTTGAGAAAGCGATCGCAAAAAGGCTTGATGCACTCCGCCCAAAATCTCGATATGTTCGACATGCAGTAAGCGATTTCGAGCATGAGCGAGTTCAATTACTCGCGTTGCAGATTCAAGATCGATCGCCAACGGATATTCGACCACGACATGACGACCGGATTCGAGCGCAGATTCTGCGATCTCACTATGCTCTGAGTTCACGCCGCAGATGATGACTAAATCAACCGCTTGAATCAATTCTTGCCAAGCATTAAACGCTTGGGTTTGGTGCGTATGCCCAAATTCCGCCGTTTTATCAGGTTGATGTCCTGCTACACCGACTAATTTTGCTCGATCGTCTTGATTCACCGCTTCTGCTCTCAGCTTCGCGGCATATCCGGTTCCGACCAGTCCAACTCGAATCACGAAACTATTCCTTGAATGTTCTCCTCTCAGTGTACTGGTAGAGATCCCTCCCTTAGCTAGAGTCCCACGAACAAAAGAACGTTGTAGGTTGAGAAACATCTGTATACAAGCAAAAAAATCTCTGATACTAAGATAGAAATTCTAGCGATCGTTTGACCCACTGTTCCCGAACTCACGGTTCTTGTTCAATTCTTATGGCCGACGCTTTGATTCAAGAGACTTCTCCAGAATCCTTACGACCTGAAAACGACGCAGAGCGGATAGAAGCACTGCTGCGATACAACATTCTGGATACACCTGCCGAGGAGGCTTTCGATCGCATCACCAAACTCGCAGCTCGATTGTTCAATGTCCCGATCGCGATTGTTTCTTTAGTAGATGAAAATCGCGCTTGGTTTAAGTCGTGTCAGGGGTTTAATCTTCCAGAAGTTCCGCGCAACGACGCGATCTGCAACGTTGCCGTTCTTTATAACGGAATTTTAGTGATTCCCGATACGCGCAAGGACGATCGCTTCGCTTGTAATCCGTTTGCGATGGCAGAACCGGGTTTACGCTTTTATGCAGGCGCACCCCTGATCACCCAAGATGGCTACAACTTAGGAACACTCTGTTTATTAGATAGCCAGCCGCACGATGACTTGGGTGCTGAGCAGCGAGAAACGCTCGTTGATTTAGCCGCGATGGTGATGGATGAGCTAGAGCTAAGACTTGCCGCCCGAAAAATTGCTCAAACCGATGCAGCATTATTGGAAGTAACGCAGGGCGTTTCAGCCGTCACCGGACAAGCGTTTTTTGATGCGTTAGTTCTACACTTAGCTAAGGCTTTATCGGTCGATTATGTCTACATCGGGCGCTTAGCTGAACCCGCGCAACAGACCGTGCAAACGATCGCAGTTTGCGCTCATGGTCAAAATGTCGATAACTTCGACTATCTAATCGATGACACGCCTTGCAAGAAGGCGATCGCAAATCGCAAGCTTTGCTCTTACCCGCGTCGGGTGCAAGCGCTGTTTCCCGATGCGCCACTGCTTGCACCCTTGAACATCGAAGGCTATATCGCTGTGCCTTTCTTTGACTCAGGAGAAAACCCTTTGGGACTATTGGGGATTATGCACAGCAAGCCGCTAGAAAATGTACAGCTTGCAGAGTCGCTATTAACCATTTTTGCGCTGCGAATTGCGACAGAACTCAATCGAATACGAGTGTCAGAAGCTGAACGGGCTGCGAGAGAGCAAGCCGAAGCCGCCAACCGGATGAAAGATGAATTTCTCGCGGTTTTATCACATGAGCTGAGAACGCCACTCAGTCCCATTTTGGGCTGGACGAAACTCCTACGATCGAGCAAAGTCAGCCTCGAAAGCCAGGATAAAGCCTTGGCAACGATCGAGCGCAATGCCGTACAACTGACTCAATTGATCGAGGATTTGCTGGACATTTCGCGAATTTTGCAAGGTAAGTTAATGCTGGATGTGCGATTAGTAAACTTAGCCGGAGTGATGACTGCCGCGATCGAAGCGATTCGGCTCGCTGTCAATGCGAAAAGGATTCAAATTCAAATGAGCATCGAAGCTTCTGCAATCGTGTTAGGAGATGCAGCACGGTTACAGCAAGTCGTGTGTAATTTACTCTCGAATTCGGTGAAGTTTACACCGGAAGGGGGTCGGGTTGAAGTGCGCTTAACGCAGTTTGATCAATCGGCGCAAATTCAAGTCATCGACACCGGCAAGGGAATTGATGCTGAGTTTTTACCGTATGTCTTCGATCGATTTCGTCAGGCTGACAGTGCGACCACGCGTAAGTTCGGCGGGTTAGGCTTGGGTTTAGCGATCGTGCGTCAGATTGTCGAGCTCCATGGTGGCACCATCCGCGCCGAAAGTGGGGGTGAAAATCAAGGCGCAGTCTTTACCGTGACGCTTCCGGTAAATAGCGCGATCGCACCGTTGCAGCCAAACCTTAACCCGCCAGAGTCTAGACCTTGCCTCGAAGGAATTCGGATCTTAGTTGTGGATGATGAGCTGGATTCGCGAGATTTTGTCGCGTATGTGCTTGAATCGGCAGGTGCAATCGTTGAACGGGCGGACTGCGCGATCGGAGCGCTGAAAATTCTTGCTCATCATCAGACCGATCTCTTGATCAGCGATGTCGGCATGCCAGAGATGGATGGCTATCAATTGCTCAGAAGCCTCAAGCCAGAACAAAAAGTTCCAGCGATCGCGCTGAGTGCCTTTGCCGGAGAAATGGCTCAACAGCAGGCGATCGCAGCGGGATTTGAGCGACATGTGGCAAAACCTGTCGAACCCGATCATCTCGTCATGGTTGCAGCAGCGTTAATCGCCCGAAATTAACTGCATTTCGTATCAAGCTTGACCATTGTGGGTAGAGTTCTAGCGCAGTATGGAGGATAACAAAAGCGCTGCCGCTCCTTGTATCAATGCGATCTCTCACCGCCGATCTGTTTCCTGTCCTGTATTCTACGATCGATCCAAGGGCGATCGTGGCAAGGATTTTATCGTGCTACGACCTTGGAACGGTGAGAAACTGTCAGTTTTGGTGTCGGGGATTGAGCGATGTTTATCTGATCGAAACCGATCGCGCTGCCTATGTTCTAAGAATTTCACACTGGGACTGGCGTTCTCAAGCCGATATCGATTTTGAGTTAGCACTGCTAAATTTTCTACATCAGCGCGGCTTGCCTGTGTCATATCCTCTAAAGACGGAAGCGGGCAAACTGTCGATCGTCATTTCTGCGCCGGAGGGCGATCGTTATGCGGCTTTGTTTACGTATGCGCCTGGAGGTGTCCCGATTGGTGATCTGAGTATTCGGCAAGCCACAAGATTGGGTGAGACGCTGGCAAAAGTACACCAAGCAGGGCTAGAGTTTGACTGCGCATTCGATCGTAAGCCCTTGACGCTCGATTATTTGCTCGACGATTCTTGGAGTGAGATTTCGCCTTTTTTGCAGCTTGAGGATCGGGCTTATATCGAAGCGGCGATCGAGCAGATTAAGTTTGCACTGAAAAACTTTCCGCGATCGGCACCTTACTGGGGAATTTGCTGGGGCGATCCGCATAGTGGCAACACGCACTTTAATGAGGCGGATCAGCCGACTCTATTTGATTTTGATCAATGCGGCTTTGGTTGGAGAGCGTTTGAGCTTGGCAAGTTTCGTCAAGTTGCGTTGAGTACGGGCATCAGTCGGCGAGTCAGAGAGGCTTTTCTGCAAGGATACCAATCGGTGTCCCCGCTCAAAGCGTTTGAACTTGAAGCGATTTCTGCATTTACACAAACTGCCCATATTTGGATGTGGTCGATTTGCTTAACTTACGCACTTCGCCACAACTACAGCCGTTTAGATGAACAGTTTTTTCGCAAACGAGTTGAGCAATTGAAGCAACTCAAATCTCCGGATTGGCAAATGTTTTAATCCAGCTCTCGCAAGCCGTAAGCGATCGAGCATTTACATCACTTACGGCTACGATCGCACATTCCCCTAGCTCAGATGCTTCTCTACCGTTAGATACCGTTGTACCGTTGAAACCAGTTGCTCTGTCCAGTAGGTTGCAAGTTCTGAATTTTCAGCTTCAACCATCACCCGAATCACAGGTTCAGTCCCCGATGCGCGTACCAGAACTCGCCCTTGGTTGCCCATTGCCGCCTCAGCCTGCGCGATCGCGTTCTGTACCGCCTGATTCTTATTCCAGTTCATGCGTAAGGCTCGATCTTCAACTCGTACATTCCGCAGCAGTTGCGGATAGGTTTTGAAACTGCGATCAACCAATTGCGAGAGCGAAACGCCTGATTGTACAATCAAATTCGCTAAATGCAGTGCGGTTAATAATCCATCGCCACTGACACTATGCTGCGGACAAAGAATATGTCCAGATTGCTCGCCGCCCAGAGCCGCACCGCATTTCACCATTTCGGCATGAACATACTGATCGCCTACAGCCGCCCGAATTAAGCGTCCGCCCAACTTTTCCCAGGCACGTTCAAACCCAAGATTTGACATTACGGTTGCAACGATCGTCGCCCCTGGAAGTTGACCCGCTGATAAAAGCTGCTGTCCCCACAAGTAGAGAATGTAATCTCCATCAACCGTGCGGCCTTGAGCATCGACTGCTAACACTCGATCGGCATCGCCATCAAAGGCAAATCCGACATCCGCAGACTGTTCGGTCACCGCCGCTTTCAGCAGATTCAAATGAGTAGAACCGCAGTTTACATTAATGCGATCGCCATCTGGAATTTCATGCAGGGCAATCACTTCCGCCCCTAAAGCGCGAAACACTTCGGTTGCCGATCGGGTTGCTGCACCCCACGCTAAATCTAAGACAACGCGCAATCCTGCTAGCGGTTGCTCAGATTCTGTGACTAAAGGCGTTTGAATCGCGTCAATGTAATGATTAATCAACTCTGGACGATGAAAATGCTGTCCCCACTGCTGGGAAATCGTCGCAATTTTGCCTTCACCCCGCAATCCAGCTTCGATTTGCTGCTGAAGTTCTAGCGCCAGCTTCGAGCCATCCGAATTGAAGAATTTAATGCCGTTATCTTCGGGCGGATTGTGGCTGGCAGAGATCATCACACCGCCGATCGCTTCACTGTGATGCGTCAAATGTGCCACCACCGGAGTCGGACACAAACCCAAGTCCCACACCTCAATTCCAGCAGCAGTCAATCCAGCAGAAAGCGCCATTGCTAGCATATTGCTCGAATTGCGCGAATCCTGACCGATGATCACAGGCGCACGATTGCCCGATCCCAACACTTGCCCTGCCCAGTAGCCAACCTGCATGGCGAGCGGCGCAGTTAATAACTCTCCTGCTTTTCCTCGAATACCATCGGTTCCAAACAGTGCAGACTCTGGGAGCGGCAGCGCATCCCAATGATGAATCTGGGGACGAGACGAAAGACGGCTAAGCAACTCAGCCTTGGTTGGCATTGACACCATAAGTTGTTCACATCCTCACACAATTGACGTTATTTGATCGCACCCCTGTCGCTCTAACTTCAGCGCTAGTTCTTCTTTAGCCGCCTGGTTAGATTCCCACCGCATCCAGCAATTGCTGAAATGCGTCCCAGCTTAGCCCCTGTTCCACATAGCGCGGCGCGTTTGGGTTATAGGGACTTTCTAGCCGATCGATCGATTGAATCACCGCAGAATCCGGTAAAACCGGGACATCCGGATCAAACGAAGTCGGATTCATTAGCGAACTAGAAAATCCCTTAAATATCGCAACTTGATCCGGCTGACCCTCAATTTCGATCGACAACAACAAGACCTCATTCGGACACTTAATCGTGTATTGCTCTAAACGATGCCCAATGGAATGTTTCATGAACCTCAAAAAAGAACAGGTAAACTTAATTCTCGATCGCCGTCCGCTTGCGCTTGCCTAACCGGAAGAAAACAAAATAGCCGAGATACAGCACGTAAATCACCAGTCCGAGGATGCCAAAAAATCCGAGCACAAACGGTCTGACTCCCCCATGAAAATATTCGCGGAACAGGAAAGGTGGATCAAGCCAAACTCGACAAGCACCATCATTTAGAATCTGTTGACTGGCAAGCGTGGCACAGCGCAAGACGGGAATCTGTCCGATCGCTCCCAAAACGCAGTACAGCGATACTGCCCAACGCCAAGACACAACCGAAAGCTTCAAGGCACTCGGCGGCGAATCGCGGATTTCTTCGTTCAAGTCCACCCAGTACCACAGACCCAGCGGAATTAAGATCCGCGCCAGCCAGCCGGAGACAAAGCCGATCGGCAAAACTCCGATTAACAAATACACGGTGATCGCCAGTAAACTGGAGACGCGCCAGTAGATCAACATCAATTTTTGAATCGCTTCTGAACGCTGGACGACTGCCCAAATCAGCAACACCAGCGGCAAGATGACAGTAAACAAGACTGCCAATCGGTAATCTGTCCAGACGATTGAAGATAACCAGGCGGGGACATCTTGCATAGCTCAAAAAGTAAAACAGGTGTTTAGCTTCATCAGTATATAAAGGAATCCGGAGTTTCAACGTTTTTGACTGTACTTTGCCACGGTTTGTGCCAGTGCGGTGAGATCGATCGGTTTTGTCACATAGTCGGTTGCACCTGCTGCGAGACATTTTTCGCGATCGCCTTTCATCGCCATTGCGGTTTGCACGACGATGGGGATGGATTGATAGGGAGTCATCGATCGTAATTGTTGGGTGAGCGTTAAACCATCGACATCAGGAAGGTGAATATCCATCAAAATCAGAGTGGGAACTGATTGTTGCAGCGCTGGCCACATTTCTTCACTGCTTTTTGCCCAAGTGACGGTGTATCCGAGTTTACCGAGGTAGGTAAGAATTAATCGAGCATTAATCGCGTGGTCTTCGACGAGAAGAATAGAGCCGGAGCAGGAAGCAGCCGGGGGAGGCGTACAGGGGCCGTTTGCACGGGGGGCAACGGTATCAGGGACAGTACGGGGAAGCGCGATCGTAAAGCATGAGCCGCGATTAGGTTCCGATTCGACTCGTATCCAGCCGCCGTGCAGTTCAGCCAGCCGACGAGTGAGCGCCAGCCCCAATCCTGTACCTTCACCTGGCGGTGCATTTCGCAGTTGAATATAGGGACGAAAGAGGATCTGCTGCTGCTCAGAAGAAATCCCGGTTCCGGTGTCCCAGACTGTGAATTCGATCAAGTCTGCGACAGCTTTGACTTCTAGCCCCACAGAGCCGCGATCGGTAAATTTCAGCGCGTTTGAGAGCAGGTTAAACAACATCTGCTTGAGGCGTAGTGGATCAGCGACGATTGCAGTGACTCCGGGCGCAATCGCCAGCTTAAGGAGTAACCCTTTATCGCTGGCTTTTTCTTGCACCAGTTTCAGCGCTAGTTTGCAGACTTCACTGACCTCGATCGGTTCTGGCTGCAAGGTGAATTGATTTGCCTCGATTTTAGACAAATCGAGGATGTCGTTGATCAGAGCCAGCAAGTGCTGACCACTGCTGAGAATGATTTTGAGGTATTCCTGATGCCGCAGATTAGAGGGGGTATAACCTTGCTCTCGCAGCAAGTGCGTAAAGCCAAGGATTGAGCTTAGAGGCGTGCGGATCTCGTGGCTTGTATTCGCCAGAAATTCACTCTTGAGTTTGCTAATTTGCGTGAGTTCCTGATTGTCGGTTGCCAGCATTTGGCATTTCTGAAGCAGTCCCTGCGTAGTTTTAGCGTGGTGAATGAGCTGCATGGTTTGCGCGATCGCTCGACTGATACATTGATGCCGGAGCTGCATCAGAGCCGTATCGATCGGCAGGGGTGACGTAGGAGAAACAGTGATCAACCATCCGTAAGTGATTGTACGATCGCACAGTTCCCAGGTGCTTTGTCCCTTGAGGGGAGACAAGGACTGTAGATCTAAGAGCGTTAATTCTTGACCTAATTCGATCTCAAAACGAGTCATACAACCGGGGCGATCAGGCGACATCATTGAGGCGGCGAGATGCTGAATTTTAAGTGCGTCAGTTTCAGTCGGAAGGGCGATCGCGACGAGTTCACCGTTTAGGATTTGGGCTAGTTCGTCAGCTAGGGTTTGCCAGAGCTTTGCTTCGGTGGGCGCATTGTTAAGGCACTCGAACAGGCGAGCATTCAAATCATTGAGAAAGCGTTCGACCCAATACGCAGCCGCGAGAGGATTCGCGATGCAGGAATCCGGCTGCGTAAAGAATTGACGCAAAGCAGCGCTGGTCGATTCCTCCCGACTGGTCTGGTGCAGTTGCAAAGTCATGCAGCTTTCTCGAATCATTTAGACATTACGGAGGTTGAAGTAGAGTCTCTGTGGAATTACTGATCATCCTACCGAGATCTACCTAGCCCTCAGCTTGATAAGACTGCGAGCTTAATCAAAGCCTTAAGAAGTTGCAGGCCAGTATGAAGCTTAGAATTCCCGCCGTGAAAAAATCAGCGACGCGATCGCCAATGTCAAGGTGATGTAAAGCAGGGCATACAACACGCTTGCGAATAAAGTGGGGGCAGCGGGAATTAAGTTGTAGACTGCTTGATTTTTCAAATCCAACCGCGCTAGATCCGGAAGCACAAGATACAATCCTTGGGTCGCAGTTTCGATCGCAGGATTTTTGGTCAATCTGCCGAATTGCACCAGGTCTTGGCTCAGTTGTCCGATCAGGTAAATGCCAAACGTCAGCATCATCGCCAGCAGAGCGCTAGCAAACACACTAAACAGCAGCGCGATCGCGCTGACTAGAGACAATTGCAGCCATAGAAAAATAGAGGACAAGAGAAGATTTGCCAAAGGAAACGGAGTCTTGAATAGGGATAGAATCGCGATCGCGCTCACGGTCATGGCTGTAATCAACACTGCCAAAACTGCCGATAGCCCCAAATGTTTGCCAATGATGAATTCAGCACGGCTCACAGGCTTTGCAATTAGGACAAAAACGGTGCGCTTTTCGATTTCTTTGTTGACTAATCCTGTGCCGATAAAAATTGCCACAATTAGCCCGAAAACGGGCATAGCTGCCAGCGCCAAATCGAGCAGAATTTTCGCTTCGGTTGCCGCAGCCACTTCGGGTAAAAGGCGACCCGCTAACAACAAGCCCGCACCATAAAGTCCAATCAGATAGAGAACCCGATCGCGAATCACTTCTCGAAACACATTTGCGGCGATCGCCTGAATTCGCATGACCGTACCACCCACGGTCTGCACCGCCTGACTCATAGCCAATTCTCCTGCACAAGAAACTCACCTTTCGAATTCCCCATTTTGCCCGAAGAATTACGATCTGGTCGGCTGAATTTGCTTAGGCGGCGTGATCGAACCACATTGCACAGTTCCTACTTCTTGCACACGAGCCGGAGCTGTAGCTGGCGGAGCCGAGTCATCGAATCTAAATTCTGGTGTGGGTCTTTCTCGCCGTACCGGAGTAATGCGACAAGTGCGCGTTAGTTCAGATCCTGCCTGACGAGAGTTGGGTCTGCGCCAGAGGGCTTGAAGCTTTAAGTCATACACTGCCGAAGTGACTTCAGCATTGAGCGTCCATAAATCCGGCTGTGACGATCGCGGCAGTTGCTCCTTGACCTGCTGCCTCAAGCGCGGCACTTGCTGATCGAGGTTGGTAAGCCAGCGTTCGACCTGTCCCCAGGGTTTGCCTTCGAGTTCGGTGCGGACAGATTGGGCGGCAATGTTAAGCACATCGGCTCCACGAGAGAGCGCCGTATCCCGATCGAAGCGCTGCGGTTGCCAAACAAACCCACTACGCGAGAAATCTTCGCCTTGCAGCGAGGGATTATTTGCAATCCAATTTTGAATTTGAAAGGAGAACTGAAACCAGCAGCTAATAATGAGATTGGCTAATATCACCAAAATGATATCTTGACGATGTGCCTTGCTGGGATTGGCGTAAACGGGGCTTTTGGTTTTGGAATCAGACTTGATGAATTTGGGAGCTGACCAGATAAGCGATGAAATCGGGGGCCAACTGATCCATGAAGTTTGGGTTGGAATCCTTCCACCTTCGATCGTGCCGAACAAATACACACATATGATCGCCCCAACAATCCAAGGACCGATAAAGAAATTATAAAAAGTCAATTTCTTTTTCACAGGCGGTTCGTAGACAAACCACCACACGCTGAGAATTAGGAATATCCAACCAAAAGATGAAATAATCCGTTGAGCAATTTGCGGCGGCGGCGATGTGGTGAGTGCCGCAACAATTACGCTAAAAATGCTTAAGAATAAGAGCGTTTGCCAGGATGCCCATTGCGGCAGCGTGACGCGATCGCGGATTTGCTTAAAGACTTGATTCATCCACAGCATGGCTTCTATCCCTAAAACGCAACGGGCTGTTCAGAAACTGTCCGAATCAGAATAATCAACGCAATCAGCGCAAAACTTGCCGAGTTCGCCAACAGCACAGCTAATGCCCGACTCGGTACTTCTTGAAAGGCTTGGCGCTGTGCGGACTTACCTTGAAATTTTGTACGATCGCGCACTTCCGTCACGCTTGTCAGTTTGTTCTCTAAAATCAAGTCCAGCCAGTTTAAGCTCTGAAGTTTGACCACAAACGTTCCTAAAAATGTCACAAATGCAATCACGACTAACAAGGAGTAATTACTAATTTCATCTAGAAAAATGTAGTTCATTAGCTGTTGTTGCCAGGGTTGAGGCAGCCAGCGATCGCTCGAAAAAAACACAAGCCAGCCGACGACCGTGGAGAAAAGATTTGCGGTTGAGGCATATTGAATGCTGGATTTTTTGCCAATGCCTAAATAAAATTGCAGCACGATCGCTTCGACTGCGATCGCCAACACAATAAAGAAAAGCTGATATAAAATCGCCCTCAGAGGCAAGACATTCAACATGAGTCAATCTGCTTAAATTCACTTCCAGATTGTAAGTGCAGTGGTTCGGGTTTGCAGCAAAAACATACAGAGAAACAAAAGAATCTGTGACACACCGACAAAACACACTAGAATAAGCCCGTATTTTACGTTCTAGTGTGCTTATGTCTGAAGTTAAAATCGGCATCATTGGCGGCAGCGGTCTCTACAAAATGGAAGCGCTCAAAGAGGTAGAAGAACGATCGATCAACACTCCATTCGGCTCACCGTCTGATGCTTTGATCATTGGCACTTTGGATCAAACTCGTGTCGCTTTTCTGGCGCGTCACGGGCGCAACCATCATTTGATGCCGTCAGAATTGCCGTTTCGCGCCAATATTTACGCGATGAAAAGTTTAGGAGTCGAGTATTTAGTGTCTGC
Source organism: Leptolyngbya sp. AS-A5 (assembly GCF_039962495.1). Classification (NCBI taxonomy): domain Bacteria; kingdom Bacillati; phylum Cyanobacteriota; class Cyanophyceae; order Leptolyngbyales; family Leptolyngbyaceae; genus Leptolyngbya; species Leptolyngbya sp. AS-A5. The sequence goes on from NZ_JAMPLL010000022.1 coordinate 21,196, forward strand.
TTCTGCGGTGGGGTCGCTGAAAGCTGAGGCAAAGCCGCTCGATATGGTGATTCCAGATCAGTTTATCGATCGTACCTATTGCCGTGTCGGAACTTTTTTCGGCGATGGCGTAGTAGCTCATGTGGCATTCGGTGATCCGGTTTGTCTAGCATTAGCAAAAGTGTTGGGCGATGCGGTTGAAAGTTTAGATCTCGCGAATGTTAATTTGCATCGCGGCGGAACTTACGTCTGTATGGAAGGCCCTGCATTCTCTACTAAAGCCGAATCGAATTTACATCGCAGTTGGGGCGCGTCGGTAATCGGCATGACCAATCTTCCCGAAGCAAAGTTAGCGCGTGAAGCGGAAATTGCCTACGCGACTTTGGCATTGGTAACGGATTACGACTGCTGGCATCCGGATCACGATAGCGTCACAGTCGAAATGGTGATCGACAATCTCCAGCGTAATGCCGTGAACGCCCAGAAAGTGATCCGCGAGACGGTGCGAAGATTGAACGAAAATCCGCCTGTTTCCGAAGCGCATTCGGCGTTAAAGTATGCCATTTTGACTCCGAAAGATAAGATTCCTGCGGCGGCAAGAGAGAAGCTCGGATTGCTGCTGAACAAATATCTTTAGAGCAACCCTTCTAGCTGGCGACGAATGCGATCGAGATCCCGATTCGACATCTCAGATTCTTCCTGTTGGGCTTTCTCCTCCGGATTCCAATCGGTTTCATCGATGTTCCGTTCCGGGGGCGCGAGCAGCAAGCGCTCAAACTCGTTTTGCGGCATGAAGTCCTCTGGAATCAGGAATGCCTCATATCCTGCATCCTGGCAGAATTCCTCAATTTCTTCCTGCTCAATCTTTTCCACGGTTGGAACCGCAAAATCCTGAGCTTCCAGCATCAAGGCGTAGCGCGTGGCATCGTCTTCTTGGGCAAACATCAACACGAGGTTCTGATCGCCCACACTAATCGTATGGATTCCTGGATTATCAGTGTCGGCGTTGAAAAGTAAGACGAAAACTTGCATAAATCTAGAGAAATCAATGGGCTAGATTTAAGGGTACTTTAATTGAGTTCGCTTGCAGAGATTGATTTACAAGAACACACTTTTTAAAGCAGGACTCGGTCTAGCCACTCGGAGTTAACTATACAGTGGGTTTGTGAACAGTGGGTTTGTGATGTTCGTGCCAGTGACGCGCAATATCAATGCGGCGACAGAGCCACACTCGATCGTGCCCTTGCACATAATCTAAAAATCGCGCCAGTGCTGCTGCTCTTCCGGGTCTGCCGACCAATCGACAGTGCAACCCGACACTCATCATTTTCGGTGCGGTTTCTCCTTCTTCGTACAGCACATCAAACGCATCTTGCAGATACGCGAAAAACTGATCGCCCGAATTAAACCCTTGATTCGTGGCAAATCGCATATCGTTATTGTCCAGCGTATAGGGAATGACTAGATGTGGCTTGCCGTTCCCTTGCATCCAGTAGGGCAAATCGTCTGCATAGCTGTCTGAATCGTAGAGAAATCCGCCTTCCTCGATCACTAGCTTTTGCGTGTGTGGGCTATTGCGTCCGGTATACCAACCGAGCGGACGACTTCCAGTGACGCGAGTGTGCAGATCGATCGCTCTTTTCAAATGCTCCCGCTCGGCTTCTTCGGAAAAGTCTTTGTACTCGATCCAGCGATATCCATGACTGGCAATTTCCCAATCGGCTGCTTTCATCGCCGCTACCGCTTCAGGATTTCGCTCTAGTGCCATCGCAACGCCGTAAACCGTGACGGGAATTCCACGCGACGTAAACATCCGATGCAACCGCCAAAATCCCGCCCGACTGCCGTATTCGTAACACGACTCCATATTCATATGGCGCAATCCCACAAACGGCGCGGCTCCCACAATTTCAGATAAAAACGCTTCTGAAGCGGGGTCGCCATGCAGGATACAGTTTTCGCCGCCCTCTTCGTAGTTGATCACAAACTGAAGCGCGATGCGGGCTTGGTCTTTCCAGTGGGGGTGCGGTGGGTGTTGACCATAGCCCACCATGTCTCTCGGATACGAATTTGTCGTCGCAGTCATCAGCGGTTAACCGATAAAAGTTGTCGATCGAGAAATATGACAAAATCTCGAACCGTATACAGCATACCAATATCCCAGCGATCGCTAATCTCAATCTCAAATCGATCGCAAAAATCGTCGTGCAAGTTACACTCCCAATCGAACCAGCACACCAAAGGAAGCTGCAAATCTTCGACGAGGCGATCGTCAGGAACGACTTTACTAAACGGCAACCCAGAATAAAATTCCATCTGCTGATAGACAAATGCAGAGATATCTTGGGAGATTTTTAGGGGTTGCCAGAATGTCTGATGCCAGTCTTCCAACCTAAGGGCGGGACGAGATCGCCAGTTCTGCTGAATGCGGCGACGAACACTGAGATCCGGACTGAGATCCGGGTAGGTTCTGACTGTTAGGACTACGTTCGTGAGTTCGCGCCACATTTGATTGCTGCCCGATTGCGATCGATGCTCTCAGTATTCCCACTCAGGAATCGTCTGTCACAAACATTTGTTGGCTTTTTAGGAATTTGCAGGGATTCAGCCATGTTAGAACCAAAAGTGACATTAGGCAGGGAAAATTGCGGTACGCTATCTACCCTTCAGCAGAACTTGAGACCTTCCATAACTTTCACTGAGCGAGGTCTTCATATTCAGTAATAATAGATTTAGAATTGTTAAATTTTGTTCTCGCTGCTGTTTAACCTTACCCTGATCGCTCTTGCCGCATAGGAGTTCTCTGTGAAATTCAAACCGCTGATGAAACCCGCTGGTGCGCGGGCAGTATTCATTGGATCTGCGATCGCACTTGCTGTCTCCGGGTTCGGCATTTTCTCATATTCCATCTTTCGCCCCAATCCCCAGTCTTCTGCTCAAACTCCGACGGCTCAGACCGACGCTGTAGACGCTATCAGCGCCCTGGGACGCTTGGAGCCAGAAGGCGGTGTGATCAAGATTTCTGCTCCGTCTGCTTCAATGGCAGGCGGATTGGGTGGATCGCGGGTCGAACGAGTGCTTGTGAAAGAAGGCGCGATCGTCAAAGCCAATCAACCTCTAGCAGTTTTAGATACCTACCAGACGCTTTTAGCTTCAGCGATGCAGGCAGAAGCACAGGTCAAAGAAGCGGAGTCACGTTTAGCACAAGTCAGAGCCGGCGCAAAGCAAGGTGATATCAACGCGCAACGAGCGACAGTTTTACGCGCCCAAGCTGAATTACCGAAGGCAGAAGCAGAATTTCTCAAAGTGGATGCCGAATATCAAAAAGCGAAGCGCGACTACGATCGCTTTGCTGCTCTCTACACTCAAGGGGCAGTGAACGAATTAGAAGTAAGTAACCGCAGGCTCGCCCTAAATACAACCGAAAAACAACGTCAGCAAGCGGCGCAAGTTGTTGAGCAAGCAAAGTTAGGGCTTGAAGGCGCAAGACAGACATTAAGCAGCGTAGCAGAAGTGCGACCCACGGATCTTCAGCAAGCAGAAGCGAATGTGCAGGTGGCAATGGCAAGTTTTCAGCGCTCAAGAGCCGAGCTAGATAAAGCGATCGTGCGTTCCCCCTCGGATGGGCAAGTGCTGAAGATTCACACCGATCCAGGAGAAGTCGCTGGCAACGATGGCGTAATGGATTTAGGACGCACCCAGCAGATGTATGTGGTGGCGGAAGTGGATGAGAATTACATCAATCGGGTGAAAGTGGGACAACGCGCCAAAATTACCGGATACGCGCTTCCGCGAGAACTCACGGGAACGGTCGATCGCGTGGGGCTACAAGTTCGGAAGAATGCTGTTCTCAACACTGATCCGGTTGATAAAACTGATACGCGGGTAGTTGAAGTCAGAATTCGCCTAGACAATAGCAAACCCGTTGCGGGCTTAACCAATTTGCAGGTTAAAGTTGCGATTCAGCCCTAGAATTGCCGAGTCTGACGCGAGATTAGGATTGATACACCGCGCAAAGCAGATAAATTTCTGAACTGTTGATGAGTAATGTATGTTTTCGATTCCCCTAGCCTGGTTACAACTGAAGCGCGAAAAAGTCCGGCTGTTGGTAGCGCTTGCGGGTATTGGATTTGCAGTCATTTTGATGTTTCTGCAATTGGGCTTTCAGGATGCGCTGTTTGAGAGTGCAATCACGCTGCACCAGAATATCGAAGGGGATATCTTTCTCATCAGTCCGCAATCGACTTCCTTGATTTCGATGAAGAGCTTTCCAGAACGGCGATTGTATCAATCGTTGGGGTTTGCGGGAGTGAAGTCGGTTAGCCCGATTTACATTGGATTTGGGATTTGGAAGAATCCATTCTGGCAAGGACCGCCTGCGTCGCAAACTCGTAGTATTTTGGTGATTGGCACGAACCCAGGAGACAATATCTTCGCGATTCCAGGTGTGGCAGAGAATCGATCGAAGATTCAGTTAACGGATGTGGTGCTGTTCGACAGCGCGTCGCGTCCTGAGTTTGGTGCCGTTGCCGAGAAATTTAAGGCACTGAGTCCTTCTGATCCTGCGATTCGGACTGAGGTGGAATCGCGTCGAGTCGAAGTTGGCGGATTGTTCCGCTTGGGGGCTTCGTTCGGGGCAGATGGAAACTTAATTACGAGCGATCTGAATTTCCGACGCATTTTTCCCAGTCGCGATCCAGCCCTAATTGATGTGGGGGTGATCAAGCTTGAGCCGGGAGCAAACTTAGAAGCAACGTTAGAGCGGTTCAAGAGCCTCCCTGGTGAGCGCAGGATTGATCCAAATAAGAAAATTGAGGAGACAAAAGAAGATTTTGTCGTGGGGGATGTGCGCGTGATGTCAAAAGCAGCGTTTGTTGCATTTGAGCAGAACTACTGGAAAGACAGCACGGCGATCGGGTTTATTTTTACCTTGGGTGCAGCGATCGGCTTTGTGGTTGGAACGGTGATTGTTTACCAGATTCTTTATACCGATGTTGCGGATCACTTAGCAGAGTATGCAACGTTGAAAGCAATGGGATACAAGAATCGCTACCTATTATCCGTTGTGTTTCAGGAAGCATTGATTTTGTCTGTTATGGGATATATTCCTGGCTATATTCTTTGTGTTGGGCTTTACAATCTCACTCGTAATGCAACCGCGCTTCCTTTAGCGATGACGACTTCGCGGGGCATTCTGGTTTTGTGCTTGACGATCCTCATGTGTGTAATTTCTGGCACGATCGCCGTTCGTAAAGTTCAACAAGCTGATCCGGCTGATATTTTTTAACATTTTTTAACTATGGCTAAAGATTCCATCATCGATATTCAGAAAGTCAATCACTATTACGGGACAGGACGATTGCGAAAGCAGATCTTGTTTGAGGTTACAACGGCGATCGAACCGGGTGAAGTGGTGATTATGACAGGCCCTTCGGGGTCTGGGAAAACGACGCTGTTGACGTTAATCGGAGCATTGCGATCGACGCAAGAAGGCAGTATGAAAGTGCTAGGGCAAGAGTTATTAAATGCGCCAGAGCGGGAGTTAGTCGAACTGCGTCGCAACATTGGCTATATTTTCCAGGCGCATAATCTGCTGAATTCGCTAACGGCTCGTCAAAATGTCCAAATGTCGATCGAGCTTCACACGGACATTCCGCAATCGAGCGCGCGTGAAATGGCGGAATCGATGTTATCGGCAGTGGGACTCGGTGAATGGGTGAATCAATATCCGCACGAATTATCCGGGGGGCAAAAACAGCGCGTTGCGATCGCTCGTGCCTTGGTGTGCAATCCGAAAATCGTGCTGGCAGATGAACCGACTGCCGCCCTTGATAAGAAGTCTGGTCGCGATGTCGTAGAGATTATGCAGAATTTGGCGAAAAAGCAAGGCGCGGCAATTTTGCTGGTCACACATGACAATCGGATTCTGGATATCGCCGATCGTATTATCAATATGGAAGATGGGCGATTGAATTCACTAGAGCTATCATCGCCCTGATTACTGAAACCGTTTTTTCTCACTTTGATAGCGAATCACTTCAGCAATCAGAGCGACACTAGCTGATGCAATCATTAAGACAACGCTCAAAGCATTCATATCGGGTCTAACACTGGTACGCACCCGGCTAAAGATTTCCATCGGTATCGTATTCACACCGCCTCCCGCCGTAAAACTCGCAATCAAAAAGTCATCCATACTCAATACAAACGCTAAAAGACAGCCTGAAATGATTGCAGGCGCCAATTGTGGCAGTAATACGAAAACTAATGATTGAAGCGGAGATGCGCCTAAATCTAAAGCAGCTTCTTCTAAATTCGGATCGAGATTCGTTAACCTTGTAGAAACAACTAGCGCAACATACGCTAAACAAAACACCACATGAGCCGCAACGATCGTCCACAAACTCAACGGCACTGCAATCACAGCAAGAAACACTAAAGTTGCAACAGCGATCGCAATATCAGGAATGATTAAAGGCAAATATACCGCGCCTTGAAATAGCTTTTTTCCATAAAACTGGTAGCGGGAAAGCCCGATCGCCATTAGGGTTCCGATCACGGCTGCAATTGCGGTTGCCAAACTTGCAACTAATAAGCTATCTCCTAGTGCCGACAAGATACGATTATCTTGGAAAAATTTGACATACCAGGAGAACGTAAACCCTTTCCACTGAGCGCTATTCGGCGCTGCGTTAAAGCTATAAAATGCTAAAACTGCGATCGGCAAATACATAAAGCCAAACATCAGCACCGTGAATAGGGCTGAAACTGGAAACTTAGATTGACTTTGCATTTCTATCCCCGTATTTAATTAGAAGTGCGATCGCAAGACTCACAACCAAAATCAAAATCATACTCAGCGCTGAACCAAAGCCCCAATTCTGCGTTGCGCCAAGGAACTGATCGTAGATCGATCGCGCTGCGGTTCGACTGGCAGTTCCGCCTAATAATTCAGGATTGACGAAATCGCCCGCTCCGGTAATAAACACTAATAGACTTCCGGCGGCAATTCCTGGTAAACATTGCGGAACCGTCACCCTCCAAAAAGCTTGGAACGGTGTTGCGCCTAAATCTGCTGCAGCTTCGAGCAGTTGACGATCGAGCTTTTCGAGCGACGCATACAGAATTAACACCATATAAGGTAATAAGCTGTAGATCATTCCAATCAAGACTGCGATCGGCTGATACAACAAATCCAGCGCAGGTAAACCAATACTGGTGAGAATGCTATTCAAAACGCCTGTTCTGCGGAGAATGCTCACCCAGGCATACGATCGCAATAGCGAAGATGTCCAGAGCGGCAGCGTAAATCCGAGCAGCAGTAGGTTGCGCCAGCGTTTCGGAGAAGAAAGCGCAATCCAATATGCCACCGGAAATCCCAGAACCAAGCATCCTAACGTCGTACCCGAAGCAAGCAGGAACGATCTTCTAATAATCGAAAAGGTTTCTGACTGGAAAATGCGCCAGTAGTTATCAAGACCCGACGGAATTACGACATCGCCAGGCTTGATATTCGGCACCAAGCTCAACTGGAAAATGATCAGCGTAGGCACGATCAGCAACAGCAGCAACCAGAGACTAGCCGGAGCCAGCATGAGCAAAGGTTGCAGCCACCGAGGTGCAATGCTCGGAGTTTCAGAAACAGAGGGCGCTTTCATGGAACAGTGACGATGAGAATAGCTCTTGTATGAAGAATACCCAGGATTTCTCACCGTGACACGAATTTTGCTTGATGCCTCTGCTAGTGGCTAGAGCGAGACAGACGATCGCGAATTCTTTGCAGCGTATCGGAGGTGCGGACGGGCGATCTCGGCTGGGGTGTTTCGCTATCGGGCCAGAACGGCAGATCCGCACAAGGACATTCAGAGGGAGGCATTCCGAGCGATCTCATTGGCACAGGCATCGCACAACGGGCGCAGGAATTGATTTCCCAATCCGACGAGAGCAGTTCTCGGATCGTTTGGGTAGTGCCTTCGATGTAGCAATCGCCCGATTCTGGAGCGCGCACTAGATTCCAGCAGGCTTCAAACTCGTCGCTGTAGCGATCGCCCGCAATCACAGAGGATACCTTGAGGGCTTGCCGTCCGTTGTGAGTCATGAGTCGCTTTCCTAGCTGAAACCAGTAGGCGAGATACTGTCTAACTTGTTGTTCAGTTGCCATAGGTTGCGCGAAATCAGAATGGGTCACGAGCAATATGCCTCAACTTTAGGACGAGATGTGAAGCGTGTTCCTCAATCTCATGGGAGGTAGCGGGGTAGATTTTAGGGAAAAACTGAAGTAGTCTCAGCCTAGCGCGTGGGGCTTCTAATGAATATGAATAAAATCTTTAGACTTTTAGCGCATCTACCGCAGCTTTTACCAAGCCATAAAAGGGCGCTTGCGAAACATCGACTTCTTGCATTGCTTGATCTAGTTTTCCAAGGGTTCCAATTCTTTGCCCTTTTTGAATAATTAAGATTTCACCTTTAGTGTTCTGAATTCTTAACTCTTTGATTCCACTTTGTTCGAGTAGTGTGCAGGTGTAGGGTCGATCGCTGAAGATAAATTCGATTTGCTGCGCTTGTGATAGTCTTGCCCCAACGATTTCGAGTTGGACGGAAACTTCGTTGTTCCACTCGTTGGACTTGAGCCGATAGGCGATATCTAAGGTGCTTGGTAGGGGGAAATATTCGCCCCAGCGCCATGCGATCGCGTTAATTTTCTCGCTGCCCGAGCGCAGTACAAATTTGATGTGTCCTTTCCCAATCCGGCGTTGCTCATCAATGCAAACGTTCGGTGTCCAGAAAACCGGATCGGGGTTGTCCATGCCGCAAGGATGCAGGGCATCGAGTTGAGCGTGAAGCGCTAGATCAAGTTGAGCGAGTTCGGCTTGGGCATCGATCGTGACTAACGGTTTAAGGTGCTCAGGTTTAAGCGATCGGTGGGCGAAGGTTCTAAGTCTTGCTCGAATGTCGTCTAAACGATCGGCTTCAAAAGAAAACCCGCCTGCTGCTTTGTGTCCTCCATGTTTGAGCATCAAGTCTTTGCAGCACTCTAACGCTTCAAACACATTGAATTCTGGAATGCTGCGAGCCGACCCGCGAATATGGGTTTTTGCTGCGTCTTCATACGTTCCGATAAAGACTGGAACACCGTAGCGTTCGACTAATCGAGAGGCAACAATTCCGATTACGCCATGATGCCAATCGGGTTGCACTAACAATAAAACACGATCGTCTTTTGCATTTAGCGAACTGTTTTCATAGGCTTCGATCGCTTCTTTCTCGATCTGTTCACACAATTGTTGCCGGTGTTTATTCACCTGTTCACACTGCATTGCGCGCTCTAATGCAACGCCATCATCATCAGTAATCAATAGCTCAATCACAATCTCTGGATCAGAGATCCGCCCGATCGCATTGATTCTAGGGCCTAATCGAAACCCGATCGCTTCAGGCTTGAGGTTTTTGTCATTGCTCAAGCCTGCAATCTGAATTAACGCTTGAATGCCCGCTATTTTGGACTTTGGTAATAACTGCAAACCGCGCTTTACCCAGCGGCGATTAACCCCGGTCAGTGGAGCCAAGTCTGCGATCGTGCCTAGTGTAAATAGCTCTAACAGGGAGTGCTGTAAGTCTCTGGTCTGTCCAAAACTTTGAGCTAAACAGACGGCGAGAACATACGCAACTCCCACTCCTGCCATACCGCGATACGGTGAGGTTTCTGCGATTAACTTCGGATTTAGAATTGCGTTTGCGTTTGGCAGGATCGGCGGTAAATCATGGTGATCGGTGATAATTACTGTTAAACCGAGTTCTCTGGCTCGATCGATTGGATCATGTGCCGCAATGCCATTATCGACCGTGAGAATGAGTCCAACTCCTTCCTCGTGAAACTCTTCGATAATGCGGCGATTGATGCCGTATCCTTCGCTCATGCGGCTCGGAATCGCATAGTCAACTCTTGCGCCCAAATACCGCAATGCTCGGAGTAACAATGCAGTGCTCGTCATGCCGTCTGCATCATAATCGCCGCAAATCGCAATCCGGGTTTTATCATTGATTGCATTAATCAAGAGTTCTAAGCTGATCGCTAAATCTGGAAAGTCTTCTAGCGGAGAAGGCAGCGATTGTCGTTCTGGGTCGAGAAATTCTTGGACGGATTCGAGCGAAGTGAAGCCGCGATTGATCAAAACCTGCGCGAGAAGCGGCGATCTCTGAGTTTCTACAGCAAGCTGTGTCGCGTGATCGCGCTGAGCGGGATGAATAAACCAACGTTGATCCGGGAGGCGCGATCGATCAGACATAGCCAGAGCGCAAACTTAAAGAGACGGAAACGATTGTACTCTTGAACGCTGCGATCTCGGATCAAACTGTACTGTATTTTTAACGGTTTCGGCGAAGCGCTGAGCAAGTAGTGAATTGGTGTAATGGTTCAGCACCGCTTGCCGCCCGGTTGTTGCGTAGTGCGATCGCAGTTCGGGATTTAGAATCAATTCGCTTAATTTCTGTGACAGCGCGATCGCGTTTCCTTCAGGAAAAACTAATCCGCCTTTTGTGGCACTGATTAGATGAGGAATTTCGCCTGAATCCGAGCCGATTACCGGAGTTCCACACGCCATCGCTTCAATGATTACTCGCCCGAACTGTTCTTTCCAACTCGATCGCGTTTCAGAAGGCAGCACCAGCAGATCGAATGCCGAAAGATAGTTCGGAGTTTCGGTAAACGGAACAAAACCTAATTTCTGAATGCGATCGCTAAGATTTAGCTGTTGTGCGATCGCGTCAAACTCCGATTCATACTCTCCACTGCCAATCATGACCAATCGCCACGGGCGCGATCGGATCTCGTTCAAAGCAAGGAGTAGCGTTTTCAGTCCTTTTTGTTCAACAATGCGCCCAACATAGCCGATTAATACATCTTGGGCACCCAGTTCAGTTTTAAGCGTGTTCGATCGGGGATAGTAAATTGCTGGATCAATTCCAGACGGCATCAATACACTTTGCCCCGTGTATCCCTTTTCTCGCATCACCGCTTCTGCGCTGTAAGACCCAGGAAACATCACATCAGTATGCTTTAGAATCCAGCGCTCCATCTGCCGAAACGGAATCGGATAACGCTTAAGAATGTTCTGCCAGGTAAAAAAACTAATCGGTTTGCGAATCGTGAAATAGTTTGCGAGATAAACCTGCAACGTCACTAACGCATAAGGCTCTTGATGTAGGTAGATAAAATCGGGATTGAGCTTGCGGAGTAGATTTACAAAGAACGATCGATAACTATGCAGTGGAATACTGCCTGAGCGCCAAACTGGAATGCTGATGATCTGTCCGCGAAAATCTTTCCAGCGCTCGATCTTGCGCCGAATGCCGTATTCATCTTTCCAATTTTCAGGCATGACGATCGTGAGTTCCCAGCCGGTTTGCTGCTCAATCTCAGCGTAAAACTGTTGAACCACAGAGACTGTACAAGAATGATTCACGATCAAAAGCTTCATAGATTGCACCGCAAGACATTAAAGAACTAATCGGCAGGCTGATAAGCGGGAGCTTGCTTGATTTTGTGCCATTTGTAATAGGTACTCCACTTCAAGGCACGACGATCGCGCCAGAGTGCCGGAAGATTTTGCTGAATTTCGCGAACAATCCAACTTGCCCCAAATTCACTCTTGATCTTGTGCTGACGACAATAAGCCCAATGTTTGTAAACGTAGAGCAAGATTCTCAGGGGAATGCTGAACACCATCATCGCCGAAGGTTCGTTATAAATCGCAGCAAAACACTTGTTCCGGCAGTTGTTTCTCAGCGCGACTAAGTTATTTCGTCCGATCGGGGACTTATAGTGAATCACACAAGCATCCGGTAGATAAACCACATAAAAGCCGCGATCGAGCATTCGCTTACAAAATTCGGGTTCTTCATAATACGCGGCGAACATTTCCCGATAGCCTCCTAATTCGAGAAACAAGTCTCGTCGCAGCAGGCTACCGTAGCCTACAAAAGTCGGAGCATAACAACGATACTCGATTGCCAAAGGTTGACCCGGCAAGAGTTTTCCGGTCTCGTCGCTTTGAGACAGCGCGACTGCTCCCACTTCAGGACTAATCTTCAACACCGTTAAGGCGTTGTCAACACTCTCCGCGCTCAACAGTTGAGCATCATCATCGAGATACAGCAAATAAGGCGCTTTCGCTCGTTCTGCAAGTTCGTTGCGGGTGGCAGGGATACCCTTATTGTTCTCATGCCGAAAGACTTGTAATCGATCGACCAAAATCGGATCGATCGCTGGAAGCACCCGATCGCCGATCGGCGCTTCTGAGGCATCATCAATCAGCAGAATCTCAAACTCAACGTGCTGAAGCAAGGTAAGAGAATTCAGGCAGCGAATCACATCATCAGGACGATTACGACTGGCAACACAGACTGAGAGCGCTGGAGAGGTAGAATTCATCATCAGGCGAATCGCGTCAACTCCTTAAAATTTGAAGTGATAGTGGGCATCTGTCATCTGCCCGAGGATAGGACAGCTTTCTTCTAAACAAAATAAAATTTAACTGCATCAATTGAAAGATACGATCGCACGGGTCGAATCGTATACTAAGAGAGCAATTTACAATCGTTTACTCTTGGGCATCGATCTTCGCAGCTACGTTTATATCGATCGCTTGCAGTCGCAGCACGCAGCTTATCTGGGAACCGAGGCGCTAGGATTTCTGCCACTTCCCGGTGACGCTTCATTATGGATTGAAATCACGCCTGGAATCGAAATCAATCGCATCATGGATGTGGCGCTGAAAGCGGCAGTGGTGCGTCCGGGAGTGCAGATGGTCGAGCGGTTATATGGAGTCCTCGAAATTCACGCGAGCAATCAAGGCGAAGTGAATGCGGCGGGGCGAGCGATTCTGGCGGCGCTGAATGTGCAGAAACAGGATTGTCTGCGACCGCGTGTGATCTCTAGCCAGATTATCCGCAATATTGATGCTCACCATACACAACTGATTAACCGAACGCGGCGCGGCAATATGATTTTGGCAGGACAAACGCTGTATGTGTTTGAAGTAGAACCAGCGGCATATGCCGCTTTAGCTGCAAACGAAGCCGAAAAAGCGGCGTTCATTAACATTCTGCAAATCTCAGCCGTGGGCAGTTTTGGACGCTTGTATCTAGGCGGTGAAGAGCGCGACATCATCGCCGCATCGAAGGCAGTGATCGAGACGATGGAAAATCTGCCGGGACGAGAACACTACAGCGATCGTAAGGAGTAAAGCGATCGTGGCGGTGATGGCACATTTGATGACGCTGCATAAGGGCGCGGTGATTTGGTCGGAGTGGCGATCGCGCTATCCCACGATCGAGCCGGATTTAAGCGATGCGGATTTAGATGAGATTGAGTTGCGCGGCGCAAACTTACGAGGAGCGAATTTTAGTCGCTCTAGATTATGCTGGGCGGTGCTGAATGAAGCAGAGTTGAACGCGGCAAAATTTAATAAAGCAGTGCTTCAGAAAACTGAATTTATGCACGCGACATTACAGCACGCCCAATTTGTGGATGCGAACTTAGTTGGAGCAGATTTTCGTCACGCTAATCTAACCGATGCCAATTTCATCGGAGCAGATCTCAAGGGTGCGAATTTTAATGATGCAGATCTGATTCGGGCGAATTTGATTGGCACAGAGTTACGGGGCGCGAAATTTAAGCGATCGGATCTTACAGGTGCAGACTTGCGGCGATCGGATTTAAGCAATGCGATTTTGATTCAGGCAAACTTAGCCGAAGCCAATTTGAGCGATGCAAATTTAGTTGAGGCGGAATTAAGCGGAGCGCATTTTTATCGATCGACCTTCCACAAAGCCAATTTGAAGTTCGCTCACTTTAGCGGGAGTTACTTATTTGGGGCAGATTTTACGGGTGCTGACTTGTCCGGAGCTGACTTGTCCTGGGCAAATTTGGGCAAGGCAAATTTTACTGGGGCAACTTTAGCCGGCACGAATCTCAGAGGTGCAAATTTGGCGGGTGCGGTTTTGCCCGCTAGATTAAGTCGGTGATGCGATCGCCCTGCCATCGTCTTTTTCAGGTAAACGGGTACTCTGGAGGTAAAATTCCTTCGTTCTCTCCGCATGAAAAACTGGTGGCAGCAAATCCAAGCGAAAATTCAGGTCATTCCAGAAGCAAAACCAGAAGAATCGATTCTTCTGCGAGTCCTCACTCAGTCGCTTGTCAGCGTGGGAATTTTGGCGACAGATTTGGCTGCGGAAACTCAGTTGAGCGTGTGGGCAATTCCCTTAAGCGCGATCGGAGCCTATTGGAGTTGGCATCGACGACGCAAGAAAAATACAGGGTTTAAATTCCTGTTGGCGATCGCAATGACGATCGTGCTGTTTAGTTTTTTTGGCAGGATGCTCGGTGGTGCTCAGAGCGGTGATAATCGGCTGCTGCTGGCAGAGTTTCTGATTCAGATCCAAGTGCTGCACAGCTTTGATTTGCCACGCCGCAAGGATTTGGGCTATTCAACGATGATTGGGCTAGTGCTGCTGTCGGTGGCAAGTACGCTGAGTCAGACGATGCTGTTTGGCGCAATGCTGCTGGTATTTTTGGCGATCGCGCTCCCGGTACTGATGCTCGATTATTGTTCGCGCTTGGGCGTAGATGTGGTCAAGTTAGAGCGCACCAGCTTTAAGAAAATCAATTTTCGAGTGCTGCCTGCGATTTTTGCGATCGTGCTGGCATTGGGGTTGGTGATTTTTGCGCTGATGCCGCGACTTCCTGGATATCAGTTACGTATATTTCCGGTCAGTTCTCCGGTGAGCGTTCAGGAGCGATTTAATAACCGAGTGATTACCAATCCGGGCATGGGTCAGAGCCGAGATCCGCGTGTCGGAATGCGATCGGGGAGCGGAAAAGGCGCAGGGCAAAGCCAAGATCCAGATGACCTGTCTTATGCTGGATTTGGCGACAAGATTAGCCAAAACGTGCGGAATCCATTAAAGCCGCGAGCCATCATGCGGGTGAGATCGCAGATCGAAGGCTTTTGGCGGGTGATGGCTTTCGATCGCTACACAGGGCAGGGTTGGGAGGTGTCGCGCAACGACAAGACGCAGACGATTAAACGCTCACCTTGGTCATATCGGTTCTTTCTGCCGACTCCGGTGACGATCGGCAAAACACGCGAAGTGGTGCAGACCTACACGATTATTGCCCCAATGCCGAATCTAATTCCGGCGCTTTCAAGGGCGAGAGAAATCTATTTCCCGACCGATGAAATTGCGATCGACCCCGAAGCAGGATTACGTGCGCCGATCGAGCTGGGCGATGGCATTACTTATACCGTGGTGTCGGATGTGCCGTATCGCGATCGCACGTTGCTGCGGCTGTATTCGGCCAGAGCGCAGTATCCAAAAGAGAGTCCACACTTACAGATTCCGGCGGGAATTGCTCAGAATGTCGCTAAAGAAACGAAGCGAATCCTGGCAACTTCTGAACAGCCGATCGAGTCCGATTATGAAAAGGCGCTTTATCTGGGGCAGTATTTGAAGCAGCGTTATCAGGTTCGGCAAGACCTGGATTTGCTGAAGCCGGGTGAAGATCTCGTCGAAGCATTTTTGCAAAATCAAGGCGGCGATCGCGATCATTTTTCTACGACGCTGACGATGATGCTGCGATCAATTGGCATTCCGGCGCGATTAGTAGCGGGATATGCGCCCGGAGAATTTAATCCCTTCACCGGACTGTACATTGTGAAGAATACCGATGCTTACGCGATCACAGAAATCTTCGTGCCGCGCGTGGGATGGTTCACGATCAACCCAATTCCGGGACATGAACTGATTCCGCCGTCGATCGAGGAATATCAGCCCTTTAGTCTGTTGCAGCGATTTTGGAACTGGGTCGCGGGATGGCTACCTCTGCCTGTAACGGCTTGGATCAGCGAAGTAATTCAGACGATCAGGAGCGCGATCGGCTGGTTTTTGGCGCTGTTTACTCAAGGATTAGGTGGATTCTTTACCGCGTGTTTGCTAATGATTAGCACTGCCTTGCTGGTTTGGCTGTGTGGTCAAGGCTGGAAAAAATGGCAAACTTACCAGCGGTTGCAGAAGCTTGCACCGATGGAGCGGCTTTATCAGCAAATGCTGTCTCGCCTCGAAGCGCAAGGCACTCGTAAATCTTCAGCAGATACGCCGCTAGAATATGCCCGACGAGCAAAAACCATGCGGACTCAAGAGCAAGCAGGTGCGATCGAAGACATTTCCCAAGCGTATGTGAAGTGGCGCTACGGACGAGAAAAACCTGAAATTGAAGCGCTGCGGCATCAGTTGAAGAGACTAAAACCTCAGCGAAAGTAAATGAGTAAGCCTGTGCCAAAGGCAACACCATTGGCAGTATTCGTTTCGGATAGCAACCGTCTCGACTTCAGCAGCACAAAGGAATCCGCTCGAATGGGTGCAAGTGACACTATCGACACCCGATTCGAGCTACGGTATAATCTTCCGAAATTATTCAGCCCTGAGAGGGAGAATCTAAGCGTGCCGAAAAAAACACGCTCGAAAGTAGAAAATTCCCAGAGATTTTCAGGATCACGGCTAAAATGTAGCGCAGTGTACAAAAAGCATTCGGTGACTCAGTTTTAGTGGTCTAAAGTCATCAATTGTTTACAAAGCTCGATCGCTGACCGGCTCGTAAACTCATCCAGCACTCGACACGACAAGGAAAGAAATGGTTGTGACCAAGGATAGACCGCTTGCAGCAATGTTCCGTCAGATTGGAGGAAGTGCATATCCTCCCGTGATTGAGACGTTTGAACGGGGCAAAACAATCTTCTTTCCCGGAGATCCGGCAGAACGAGTGTATTTTCTGGTCAAGGGTGCCGTCAAACTGTCGCGGGTATACGAAGCAGGCGAAGAAATTACGGTGGCGCTGCTGAGAGAAAACAGCGTATTCGGGGTGCTGTCACTGATTACCGGACAAAGAGCCGATCGCTTTTATCACGCCGTTGCCTTTACTCCGGTTGAGTTGCTTTCGATCCCGATCGAGCAAGTCGAGAAAGCACTGAAGGAAAACCCCGAACTTTCGATGCTGATGCTCAAAGGCTTGTCCTCGCGAATTTTGCAAACCGAGATGATGATCGAAACCCTAGCGCACCGGGATATGGGATCGCGATTGGTGAGCTTTTTGCTGATTCTCTGCCGCGATTTTGGAGTCCCATCGCAAGAGGGAATCATGATTGACCTCAAACTCTCGCATCAAGCGATCGCTGAAGCGATCGGTTCGACTCGCGTGACGGTGACGCGCTTACTGGGAGATTTGCGTCAGGACAAAATGATTTCGATTCACAAGAAAAAAATCACCGTTCACAATCCGGTAACGCTAAGTCAGCAGTTTACCTAATTGGACTAGAATTCTTTCCTTGAAGACCCGCCCGAAGTATAAATCGAACAGGCATAATGATAGGCGGATCTAGAATTGCCTTGCCAGTGTAAAAGTGCTGGTCTAAGGATCTCTTGGGAGTCTTATGTCCGATGTCGGGCTGATTTTAATTCTGGTGGTGTTGGTGTTGGGTGGAGTGATCGCAACAGTGGGTGATCGCTTGGGAACTCGTGTGGGAAAAGCGCGGCTTAGCTTGTTTAATCTTCGTCCGAAGCAAACCGCGGTCGTAGTCACCATTTTGACCGGAACGCTGATTTCTGCCTCAACTTTAGGAGTGCTGCTGCTGGCAAGTAAAACCTTTCGCGAAATGCTGCTGAACTTTGGGCGAATCCAAACCGAACTGCGCGATCGCGGACGCGATTTGGAAAAAGCTGCCACCGATCTGAAGGCGACCGATGCTCAGAAAGCCCAAGTTGAGAAACAGCTCACAGAAGCCCGATCGGAACGCGCCCAAGTTGAGGAACAGCTAAAGCGAATCAATGCCGATCTGAAAACTTCAATCGATCGCCAACGAGAAACCAATGCTCAACTCCGCACCACCGAAGCGCAGCGTGATCTCACGCGTCGTCAACTGATCGCGGTGTCTGGTCAAGCATTAAAACTCCGCAGCGATATCAATCAACTGCAATCGGAACAAAAGACCCTGATTATGCAGCGCGATCAGGTCAAGCAGCAGATCGCCGAGCGCGATGCAGAGATTGCCGAACGCACCAAACTGATTGAACAACGCGATCGTGAGATTAATGAGCGCGATCAGGTGATTGGGCAGCGTGAGACGGATCTGAAGCGATTAGAGGCGCAACGAGCCAGCCTAACTGCGACACTGCAGCAAATTGAACGGGATGTCGAACTAATTCGCAGCGGCGATCTGGCGATTTATCGGACACAAGTGTTGTCTTCTGGCGTGGTGCGCGTAGGGAATTCAGAAGGTGCGAAAGCAGCGATCGATCAACTCCTGCAATATGCAAATCGTTCTGCGGTTGAGGCACTGCGGCTCGGACGAGATGATCTGCAAATTGTGCAGATTCGGACGACGGAAGTTGAAAGTTTGATTCAACAAATCAGGAATGGTCAAGATTATCTGGTTCGGGTACAAGCCCTCGCAAACTATGTCAAAGGCGAAAACAAACCCGTGTTTGTTTATATGAGTGCAGTCCCCAATCGGGTTGTGTTTTCTGCGGGAGAGACGATCGCTGCCCAAACGATCGATCCCTCCAAGCTTGCACCGCAGGACTTCCAACGGTCGATTCAAGAACTGCTTGCTGTTTCTAATACTCGCGCTCGTGTCGCTGGCGTTTTGAACGACAACATTCAAATCGAAAAACTGCTTACATTAGGATCATTCATTGACCAGCTGCGGCGCTATCCCACTCCGGTTGAACTGCGAGCGATCGCATCGGATACCACATACACGGCTGGGCCGCTCAAAATAGAATTAGTGGCAGTTCAAAACGGACAAGTGGTGCTGAGAGCATCGAGCTAACATATCCAGCGAATAGGGGAGTAGAGACGCAGCATGGCGGAACAGCCAGTAATTCTGGGGTTTGATCCAGGGCGGCAAAAGTGTGGATTAGCGGTCATGGGGGTCGATCGCCGCCTCTACTATCATGAAGTGATCAGCGCCGAAAGCACGATCGCGACGATTCAAGGCTTGCGGGAGCGGTATCCGATTTCGCTATTGGTGATGGGGGATCAGACTTCCTCGAAAGATTGGAAGCTCAAAATCGAGAGTGAATTGAGTGAGCCGCTACGAATTGTCACGGTGGATGAGCGCAATAGTTCCTTAGAAGCTCGCGATCGCTATTGGCAGCTTTATCCGCCAGAAGGGTTGAATCGGTTGATCCCGCAAGGAATGCGAACGCCGCCGAGGGCGATCGATGATATTGTGGCGATTTTGCTGATCGAACGGTACTTAGAACGCTTGGTGAGCTAAGGGATCGATTCATCGCCTAGACGGGCTTGAGTGAATTGTTCTAGCACTGCCTGACGCAACAATCGCTGTGGCATGAACCCCTGAGTCAAAATGAAGTCGTGAAACTTTTGGGAGTCAAATTTCTCGCCGAGTTGTCGTTCGACATTTCTGCGAAGCTGCATCAGGCGTTGATAGCCATAGAAGTAAGAGGGAGCGTGTCCGGGAAGCCGGACGGTATAGCGATCGATTTCCTGCTGAGCGAAGAACTTTGAGTAGCCTGCCTCTTCGGTGAGAATGCGCAGTGCTTCGGTCGTCGAGATTTTACCTAAATGCAGTTCGGGTTCCAAGAAGGCACGCGCCGCCCGCAATAGCTGAAATTGTAGGGAGATAAACTGCCCTTCGATCGGCATGAACGGTAGGGTAATCGCTTCGGCGTAGAGTGCCCAGCCTTCGTGGTTGGCAGGGTTGTAGCCGAACTTCGATCGAGCCTCAGAAATGCCTTGATCTTGAATCGTGGTGAACTGAAGGTCGTGTCCGGGTCTGCCTTCGTGAGCAGTGAGCGTCCAGGAAACGGCGGGATAGGTGAAATCGTTGTAGGTACGGGGTTGGGGGTCTGGTTTTAGGAGGGGAATGATGAAGGTTCCAGCCGTTTTGCTTGAAGCTTTGGGGGCATGGTATTGCGGAACGGGAAAAATTGCGTTTTCACGATCGGTGGTGAGCCGAATGGTTAAGGGGCGTTTCGGGAGCGTGACTAATTTTTCACGCTGAATGATGGCTTCGATTTCCTTTTGGCGTTTCTGATAGTGCGGCAGAATTTGATCGCTCGGTAATTGCTCTTGCTTGAGAGCGCGGATTACGTCGCGATAGTCTTTTGCCTGAAAGCCTTTTTGTCTGGCGATTTGTGGCGCAAGCACGTTCATTTCTTGTTGAATGGCGGCAAAGGCAGAATGGGCATTTTGCAGGAGTTCGTCGATCGGGATTTCGACTCCTCGTTCTGCGAGTTCTGCTGCATAAAGTTCGCTCGGTAAGCGGAAGCTGGTTCTGGCTTTGGGTAGGATTTCTTGCCGAACAAAGTTTGTATATTCGGTTAATTGTGCTTTTAGCTTGGTGTAACTTGATTGATCAATTTTCTGTTGTTCGATGCGTTGCTTGATTTGCTCGAGTTGAATGGTTGTATTTGCTAGATCTTTTTCAAGCTGCGATTTTTCGGGAAAGAAAACGTTTTGTTGCGTCATGCTCTCTCGCATTCTTTGAATCGCCATCGTCGCTATCGCAGTTGTATTTTCTCCGCTAATTCGCTTTAGCTGCTTGGTTAAATCGCGCTTGTTGAGATCATCAATGCTGCGGTTAATTTCTCTAGCTAAATTCACATAAGGCAAACGGTATCGTCGATCGAGTTGAATTGATCGCAATTCCTCGTTTGCTGATTGAATCAGAATTTCTAGATCAAGTTTGACCGATGGCTCAGTTTCCTGCTTTCGCTTTGTCTGAAGTGTTGCAACTGCGTTATTTAAGTTTCGCTCGTAGCATTGCACATAGTTTGTATCTAGTTTCAGCAGCGATTGGCTGAGTGTGGGTTGATCTGTGCAGTTTGATTCTGATTCAGCTTTGATTAGAAGGTTTGTATTTTCATTGCTTCTTGTGATCCAGTTAGGTTTTGCCGATGCGATCAGTTCTGAAATGGAGTGGATCGCGATCGCGACCATGAACGATGCGATCGCCAGCAAAACGGGAACTTTGCGCGAGAGCCGGAGAGCACGAACCATAAATCAGTGAAAAGGGACTGATCGATCTTAGCGGTCACAAAAATTTCTTTACTGACGACACTGGAGCGACTTAAACACATCGTCTGCTTTCTTTCGCGCTACATCTAGATTTGCGTCATTTGCCAGCAGATTCACCACATATCGACTGTCACCCAAAATGATGTTTGCTCGGTAAATCA
Source organism: Leptolyngbya sp. AS-A5 (assembly GCF_039962495.1). Lineage (NCBI taxonomy): Bacteria > Bacillati > Cyanobacteriota > Cyanophyceae > Leptolyngbyales > Leptolyngbyaceae > Leptolyngbya > Leptolyngbya sp. AS-A5. Next base: position 42,433 of record NZ_JAMPLL010000022.1, read on the forward strand.
CAGTCGCTTTTTCGGGGGAATCAGGGTACTTTAGCAATCCCTCCCGAACCGCAATTCCCGTCGTTTGTCCACACAGCGTCCGGTTTTCAGCCCGCACCGTCTTGATTTTCAGTTCTTCTTCGTCCGCGCCCAGCGCAATGCTGTCTAAGATGCGATCGATTCGCCGCCGTCCTGATTCTTGATCTACCGGAACCCGCGCCATCAAAAGCTGAATATCGGGTTCATTGCCTTCGCTGGCAACAAGGGCAACTTTTGCGCCCGCGATATTCACACCCAGCAGACCCTGAGAGCCTCCAGGTAGGAAATAAGTCATGATATTGCTGGCGATCGCTTCTGCGCGTTGGGGGGTTGCGGCATTGCTGAGAAATTTTAATCCGAGTCCGGTTAAGCCGACTCCCAGCGTAGCGATCGCGCCCAGCACCACGGCAAGCGTTTCCCAAATTGAAACTTTGTATTGCGGAATTCTAGAAGGGAGGTCTCTCATTGTTCTTACTCCAAATCAACGCCTAAAAAGCGATCGAGAAACCGAGTCCGCCAGGACAATCTCAGAATTAGCGCCCACTCTATCGCAACCAAACCCAAAAACAGGCAATCCTGTAAACTCAGCGGAGACAGTTCAAAAAACACCCGCAGCGGCGGAATTGCAAGAATCAGCAAATAGACAACAAGTAGGGCAACGGCAACGATCGTATATCGCCAGTCGCCGCTTAATGGTTCTCCGCCTGTCCAAGCGTTTGTGGGTGGCTTGAGAAACGGAATCAACAACAGTTCGCAAAACACTAAAATGGTGACTAATGCAGTCCGAGGAATATTAAATTCGATCTCAGCAAGTCCAACATTAGGAGGTAGATCCAAGACAGCACTCACTAAATAAAATAGATACACGGTGAGCGACACTAACGTAATCGTGATCGTAGCAGGAACGACGAAATGTAGCATCGATCGCACTAAACTGCGTTTTTGCAGTTCTCCGGGTTGTGCCCAGATTGGAATAAACGTTGTGGGAATTCCTACACCAATCAAAGTGACGATCGCGCTATGTTTATTTAACAGTGGAAAACTATCGGAAACAATGGCGATCGCAAAAATTAGCAACGCCACGCAACTCAGTCTTACCATAAATAATTTAATGACATCGCGAATGCCATTTTGAATGCGTTGTCCTTCTAAGAACGTATGCGGCAATGCTTCAAATGAATCTTTCAGTAACACAATATCGGCAATGCTGCGAGTTGCCTTACTGCCGCTCTCCATCGCAATTCCAAGATTCGCCTGCTTGAGCGACAACACATCATTCACGCCGTCTCCGGTCATCGCAACATAGTGACCCGATTTGCGTAAACTCCGAACCAGTTGCGCTTTTTGCTGCGGTGTAATTCGTCCGAACACATTGTAATTTCGCGCCGCCTGCATCAATTGCGCTTCGTCCATCTGCGCCAGTTCTGTACCCGAAATCAATCGAATATCATCGCTAAAATCTGCTTGTTTTGCTAAGGCTGCAACCGTTTGAGGATTATCACCGGAAATAATCTTTAGCGTAATGCCTGCTTTGACGAATCCTTGCAGCGTTTCACGGGCAGAAGGTCGGAGTTGGTCAGAAAAGCAAAGAATTCCAAGCGGAGTCAATTCGGGCAGCGTAGAGTCGGAGATCGACTCCAAGGTGATTGACCCTGATGTATAAGCAAACAACACAACGCGATAGCCGTGATTCACTTGGCGATCGATGTAGTCCAAACTTTCATCATCTAAAGTTGTGGCTTTCATCAAAATTTCCGGTGCGCCCAGAATGTAAGTCCCTGGGTGATCGGCAAATTCGATCGCGCTCCACTTTCGCGCTGAAGAGAAAGGAATTTCGTCGCGAATCGGTTTAGCATATCCACCACAGGCAATCAGAACGGCTTCACTGGTGCGGTTTCTGGCTTGGGTGCTAGCGGCAAAGTCACCTAAACGCGATCGTAATTCCAGTTCTGAACGAGCGATCGGATGTAGCGAATGCAGTTCGATTTGATTCGTCGTCAGCGTTCCAGTTTTATCCAAACACAGCACATCAACATTGCTCAACGACTCGACAGCATTCGTTTGCTGAATCAAAACATTCTGCCCCAACATCCGAATCGAACCCATCGCATATGACAGCGTGATTGCTAGAATTAATCCCGCAGGAATCAGACCCGCGATCACTGCGGCACGCTGTACCACTTCGTTTAAGGTCTGCGATCGACTCACAAAACTGATTCCAATCAGCAACCATAAAAACGATGCCAGCAGCAATAAAATCCGAATAATTAAGTTAATCTCCGCTTGCAACGGCGTATAGACTTGGCGAAACTCTCGCGCTCCCATCGTTATCTGATAAGCGACTGTATCAGTTCCGACCTTTTGCGCTTCATAACAAGCACTACCACTCGCACAGAAGCTGCCTGAATACACGGGCTTACCCGCGACCTTGACAATCAGATCCGATTCTCCGGTGAGCAGCGATTCATCGACCTCAACTCGTCCTGCTCCGACAATTTCCCCATCGACCAACACCTGATCCCCCGGACGTAGCACCAGCGTATCTCCCAGCACGATCTCACTGGGGTCAATATTAATTTCTTCACCGTTGCGAATCACCGTCGCGTGAGGGCGAGACAACAGCGCAATTTCATCCAGTTTCTGCTTTGCCCAAATCTCCTGCACAATCCCGATCACCACGCCGCTGAAAATCACCACAGCAACGAAGATGGCATCACTCGGACGACGCAGCAAAATGAAAACACCGCTAATTGCAAAGAAAACGGCATTGACAAACGTGAGTAAATTCTCTTGAAAAATTCGTGCATACGATCGACTCGTCGGCAGCTTAACATTATTTGTCTCACCTGCTAAGACGCGCTCACGCACTTGTCGATCGCTTAATCCGGGAAGCGTTGCCATGAATCTGAAGGGGCTAAATCAGAAGGATGTCAATATCATAGACACTGCTTTCCTTCTCGCAAAATCATCTTTCACGCTTCTTCCTGCTCGTTGAGGGATTTCCAGCCCGCTTGCCACTGCGATCGGTCTTTGAACAATTTCGCATTCATCCAAAACCGCACCGACGGATCGCAAGCTGCCACCACTTCCGCAAATACCCATTCGCCCTCATTTTTGCGATTAACAACCTGAAAGTGCCGCCAGCCCCAGGTTTCTTCCTGCGCTGTCCACTTTGATCCAACCAGATGAGGAAATTTTTGTTTTTTAGCCATACCTCCATTTTAGATTTTTGCCTTCAATTCAGGAATACTCAGTCTGGACATCAAAAAGATCGTCGCAACCGCAACGAGACAGTAGTATGAAGTATTTTCCTGCTCACCCTTCCCGGTTAAGGTTCCTGTATATGATGCGGACAAATTTATCGATTGCTGCGCTGATGTCGATCGGCATCATTCTCCCGGCTCAAGCTGAAAATCTCGATCATGTGCGCCAACTGCTGGCAACGAAACAATGCCCGAACTGCGAGTTAACCAGTTCAGGGCTTGTGCTGGCTCAATTGCCGGGTGCAAATCTCGCAGGCGCAAATCTCGCAGGCGCAAATCTCAGTCAAGCCAACCTTGCCGGAGCCAACCTCACAGGCGCGAATCTGGCAGGTGCAACTCTAAGCGGCGCAAATCTCACAGGCGCGAAATTGACTAGCGCCAACTTACAAGGCACCGATTTAACTCGATCGTATCTTGTCGGCGCAGACCTAACCGGAACGCAGATCGAAATGGCGCTGATTCAAGGCGCGATCGGGCTACCGACTACAGCGGGAACTCCGGAGATGTTTTACCAGATAGCAATGGAAGCAGGCAAACGCAAACAATATGAACGAGCGATCGAGAACTTCAATCAAGTGCTAGTTCGTAAACCCGACTCGGCTCCAGCCTTGATCGGTCGGGCAATGGCGCGACTCGAACTTGGAGACGAAAAAGGCGCAGTTCAAGACTCGGAACAAGCAGCAGCGTTATTTGAGCAGCAAGGGGATGCCAGCAGCGCCAAATCTGCAACTACGCTTGCCCAAACCTTAAAAAACCCGCCAAAAGCGCGATCGGGCGGCGGCTTCGGGCAAACCCTGATCAACGTGGTCGGCGGACTGTTGCAAATGTTTCTAATGCGCTAACAGAGTCTGAGGGATGCAATGTGCATCCCTGCAAATTCTCTACGGTTGCGTCATCGGCATTCCTGTGGGAGCCAAGCTGGTCAGCTTTCCTTGCAGGCTTGCGGGAAGAATTACTTGATTGATTGCATGAATGGTGCCATTGCTTGCAGCGATGTCTGCACCAACGACTTGTGCGTTCCCGATCATCAGCATTCCGTTGCTACCTTGAGCCGCGATCGGATTGCCACCCAGTGATTGCACTTGTTTTGCTGCTAGATCGCTAGAAGAGACTTTGCCTTTGACAATATGATTTTGCAGCACTTGACTCAGCAGGGCACGGTTTTCCGGTTGAACTAATGCTTTGAAGGTTGCCGGAGGAATTGCAGCAAGGGCTTCATCGGTCGGAGCAAAGACGGTGACATCACCACTGAGGTTAGAGGAGAATGCCCCGTTCGAGTCAGCTACGCGCAGCAGCGCATTGAACAGTTCAAACGAAGGGCTGGTGCGAACGATTTGATCGATAGACTGATCAGACGAACCGGTAGATGCGGAGTTCGTGTTGCCGGTCGGGGTTGTGCCGGTCGGGCTGCTATTGGTCGGAGTATTGTTAACTTCAGGACGGTTTGCCGGAGCAACGGTGCCAGGAACGCTTTGATTGTTGGGCAAACCGGGAGCGGTGGTCTTGCCCGAATCTACAGAACTGTCAGGATTGGTAATGCTTCCAGGGGTATTTTGACCGGATTGCCCCCCAACTGGAGTAGTAGAACTGCCGTTTTGATCGCCGGAGAACTGACCCGGTTGTTGACCCCCAACCGGAGGAATACCAGCATCCCGATTTGTCGGAGCGGGTGTTTGGGGAGTATTTGCCGGAGTAGTTTCAGCATTGGGCGTGAATTTACTTTGTGCCATTGAGGGCAGGGCAACGCTAGCGCCTAATCCAACTACAGATAATCCAGTAACTAAACGCTTCAGTGATGTTTTCATTGTTACTTATCGTAAACATTGCTCCCCAAGCGTATAAATTACAAACGTGAACTTCCTCCCTCGCCTGAAATAATCCGAAAGGATGGTTTATCTGTTTGATTGAATCCGTTTAGAGGTGCGGTCTTGTTGCCGAATATCAAGCCTTTCCGCAAGACTAGGTGGCGGGTTTGACTCTAGTGGAGTCTTGTCTGGCAGAAGGGTGAGGGCGGGGGAACGAGTCGAAGTTTTGGTGGCAGTCGCGGCATAATGTGCAGGGCTTGCGGATTTCACTGAGATCGACTGACCGCCTGATTGACGACCCCGCGCAGATTGCTGCGATCGGCTTGCTCTGCGCTCGGAGGTAGGACTGAGTGCAGCTTGTTGCTTAATGATGCGGCGAGATGTCTGCTGTGCCGAACGCAAGCGTCGAGAAATCAAGACAGAGCTGGTTGCACAAGTAGCAACGACGATCGCAAGTAAGCCAATGGCGCTGCTGGAGTCAGCAGAATTAGCGGGTGAATCTGCAATGGGTTGCGGCGATTCTACGACTTCTAGGGGGGCTGGATTGGTGTAGGTTAACCCTGAGATCGCTAGCCAGCCAAAGAACAGGAAGGAACTCCAAACCGCAAACAAGCAGATGAAGGGATGCCGTTGTGCAAAGTGCAGTAGAAGTCGCCCGACTGACGGTGGCTTTGTAGGTTTTCGGCTACGCTTTGCAGATCGAGGAGCGGTGACGTTTTGCACAGGAGTAATTGGGTTGCCCATATCTATAGTGATGTGTTCAACAGTGATGTATTCAACATCGAATGGATGGGTACTGATTGTACAGGAGAAATTCTTTGATTGGTCAATATTGCAGCATAAGTCCATCTTTGCAACCTATCCAAAGATAGACTCGTAGAATTATTGATACTCTGAGCATCAAACATCTAGGCACCAACGATTAACCGCCATACCAATGATCCAAGCAGCACCATTGCACTATGTTGCAGGAGAAGCGATCGGATCGGCTGTCGAGCAATTTTCTGCGTGAGAAAAACACTTAACCAGAACGATCCCGCGATCGTGACAGCTTGTAAGAATTCAATCACAGCGGGATGAGCGACTGCGATCGGTAAGGTTGCCATCAGTTCTGTGCTACCGCTGAAGGTTGCAGCCGTCACCGGAAGAATGCGTCCTGCTTCGTTTAGTCCCAAGTGTAAGTAGTACGCTAAACTCGCCCCTAAAACCAGCGGGAGATAACCATATGCGAGTTCAAGAAAAGGGCGCGATCGTCGATTGAACAGCCTCATTATTTGATCGAACAACAGTGCAACGGCTCCAGGCAACATCAAAGCAAGAACCGAGACGATCGCGTGGTAGCTAAATTGATCAAGATGTAGATTGATACTCAGTAGCTGTTGGATTGCAGGAAGCCGATGCAAAAACACGGCTCCAAACAGCAGAAACAATAAGCAAACTTCAGGATAAGTCGGTTGATGGGTAGTCCATAGTTCAATTCCCGGTGGACGCAGGTTGAGTTCGACCGATCGGTGAGGACAAGCTTTCAGGCAGGTCATACACAACACACAATCGCGATTGTCCCGGAGCTGCGCTGGATGTGAATAGATGGGACAGCCTCCAGTTTCCATGCCTTCGCCTTTTTGCGGCCCGCCTTTGTAACACTGATAGGTCGTACAAGTTGCAGAACAAATTCCTTGCTGTGCCCGGAGTTCAATCATGGCAAGTTTAGCAAATAAGCCATTCATGCCCCCGATCGGACAGAGATATCGACACCAAAATCGCCGCTCAAACAACACAGAAAAGATAACGGCTCCAGCCGTTATCAGCAACAATAAATAGCCCGATAGATAAGCCGTGTTTTCTAAGTTCCACAGTTCTTCCCACAGTAGAATCAGCGTGAACATACCAAACAAAAACCAACCGCCCCACTTCTCAGCCGCTTGTCTGGGCCAAGGTTGTAGCTTACGCGGATAGAGCCAGAGAGAAATCTTTTGCGCCAGTTCGCCGTAAATCATAAATGGACAAACCGCACACCAAAGCCGTCCCACAAAGGGGAATGCAACCAGAATTAGCATCCACCACCATGCCCAGAATAGATTCAAGGCGAAGTTACGATCACGGCTTTGCGGTGCCACCATTAACACGGTGACGATAACTGCAAAAGCTCCCAAGGTAAAGCCGTAATTGATCCGATCTGGCCACCAGGGACTTCTGAGAAATTGCCGCAATCGTGGATAAGCATTAAGCAGATTGACCCGAAATCGACGATTTTTATTGCCTGCTGCCCAGAACACCTCTTCGGTGAGTTCTGGGCTTTCTGCTTGAGTAATTGCCCGCCCCAATAGACTTTCAAGTTCGACATGATTTCCAGGAAAGTCATAACCTTGAAGTCGGCGTAACGCTTCGGGTGTAATCTTGGGCTTAGAGATGCCTCGCGATCGAGCAATTAAACTCAGGTAATACTCTGCTTGAACGGCAATATCCGCTTTTCTGACTCGCAGGGGTGGCACCTTGATCACATGAGTAATTAGCTTACATTTTTCCAATCGCGGTAGAATCTTCTCAGAAGTCATGAGCAGCCTCGCTTCAACTGATCGGGCTTCTGGTTCCGGTTCTCCTTCGCGTGCGATCGGCGTAAACTTCCCCGTCTTCAAAAGCTGCACCAACTTTTCTTCAAACTCCGGCGCAATATCTTCGAGATTGTTCAGCATAATGGTGCCGCGCCCAATCCAATCGAGCAATCCAGGCTTACCCGTTCGCCCAAAGATTTCTGCGCCGCTCGGTTGTAGCGTGTTGCAGTTGATTTTGATTAATGGCTCTTTACGATCGCTCGATCCAAAGTGAATTAACGCCGCAGTATTGTCTTTTTCCAGTCCCGGCTCTCCAAAGATTAAGACAGAACCACGATCGCTGGCGGCTTTTTTAATGTCTTGCCGCAGTCTCACTGCATAGCGGCTGGTTCCCACAATGCCGCGTTTAACTTTTGGAACAAGATAAGGACGCAAGGCGATCTGTTGTTCCCGCTCATAAGCAAGTTGCGAAGACACTTCCTCTAGCTGCGTGGCAAGCTGCTGCGAAACGCCTTGAGCAATTTCGGGAAACTGTTGAGCGATCGCTTTGAATGCCTCCCGTGGAATTGTCCAGATCACACAGTCATTCAGGGTAATTGTGGTTTCTTCTGCCTTGCGATCGAGCAACAGTTCTTTGAGATAGACGATCGACCCTGGAATTAAGCTCGTGACCTTTGCCAAGCCCGTTTTACTGGTGCGATACCGCTCAAGATGCCCGTCGTACAAAATGTAGAGTGCTTCAGGCTGCGTGTCTTCGAGTCCAAGGCGGCGGTTTTCTTGAACGTGTTGTTCTTGAACCTGTTGCGCGATCGCCTGCAACGCTTCCGATGACAGACTAGAGAATTCCGTCCGCTGCCGCAGCCATTCCACTCGCTCTAAAACGTCCATGATTTGCCTCTTTAGAATTTGCTCACAGACACTCATCCTTTAGTCCCTTCCCCCGCAGGAGAAGCAGGATGGTTTCGTACAGGCTAACGAGGATGGACTGAAAAGTAAGTGCAAAGTAACAGTCCACGACTCTCATAGACCCATTAAAACAAATTCCCGACCCCCACCCGTGCAAAGGAGGCAAACAGGGCACAGACGTTAAATTGCCCGTAACCTCGCGGGTGCAAAGCTACGGGCAATCTCAGCCTAGAAAGCAAATTTAATCAAACGCAAACCTAGATCGCACCCCGTCCAGCGACGCGATTCCAGATAAACGAGAAAATGATCGCGCCGAGCACAGCCACAATAATGCCACCTAGGCTCAAGCCAGCCGAGGTAATTGCTAGCGTCCCTGTCGTCAACAGGGTATACAAACTGCCTCCCACCAATGCACCCACAATTCCTAAAAGCAAAGTCCCTAAAATTCCACCACCACGAGCACCGGGATCAATCGCTTTTGCGATCGCACCTGCGATTAGACCTAAAACAATCCATGCTAAAAGATTCATATTAATAACTTCCTGTTCGGATTCAATGAATTAAGGTTAGCAATCCTACGCTTGAAACTGTTCCATCAACAGAATGATTCACGCCTCTACCGGGATGATGACATCGGACTGCTGCTGCATGGCTTAAATCGGGCACTCTAAGCCAGTGTGCTTTATTTCAAGCGATCGCGCCATGTCTCACCCCCTACACTCCGAGTCGATCGAGAATATCTTGCAGAGATTACCGCCAGAAGCAAGATTGTGGGCGGAAAATTTACCCTGGAATCAGCGGCGCTACGTGCTGTCGTTGTGTCATCTGCTCTGTGCCGCATCGCCTGCGACCCAGGCTCAATTTCTCGATGAGTACACTGCGAATGGACTCATTTCTAAACTGATCGAAAATCACGAAATCAGACAAAAAGTTAAGCTCAATTTAGATCGATTCCGCATCACGACCCAACTGACTGAAACCGTTTTAAGAAACTATATCCGCCAGTTCTACATTCACTCCGCCCAGGATTCGAGAAGAAAACTCGATCTAATCCTGGAATCTGCGGTGCGAGTAGTGGTTAGCACCGAAGAGAGAAATCATATTTTCAACTACATTCTCGGCTTTGAAATCATCAAGCTGCTATTCCGGATGAGTTGGCTGCAACATGAACGACTCTACCGACTCCAGCGCAACCAGGAAGAATTCATCACGCTTTATCTCAAGCCGATCCAGCAAACCCATCGCTTAAATCAAATCATTGTGCCAAGAGACGAAAAGCTCTTCTTCGCACGGCGAGATTACTATGTCCAGGTTCCAACGATCGCCGACAAAAAGCTGATCGAACTGGCGATCGCCACCTTCACAACTGAAGTCATCAGCAGCTTTGGCTTCTCTGTGATTCGTCACCCGGACGCGATCGTGTTTGATTATGACTATGTGTTTGGTGTTGATCCAGAAGCCGCTTTTCCTTAGATTTGGCGATCGTATTTGCGCCAAACTGAGTTAAAATCAGGCAAGCGCCTGGAGAGGTGGCAGAGTGGTCGATCGCGTTCGACTTGAAATCGAATGAACCGAAAGGTTCCGTGGGTTCGAATCCCACCCTCTCCGTTTCTACAATCGAGCTTCAATCAAGGGTTGTCCCGTCAAACTAAACGGACGAACTTCCGTGATTCTGACTTTGACCAGTTGACCACGTAACTCGTCGATCGACCCTGCAAAGAATGTCAGTCGATTACCGCGTGTCCGTCCCATCACTTGAGTCGGGTCTTTCGGATTTTGCGCCTCGACTAGGACTTCTTCGATTCGTCCGGCGTAGCGCTGCGATCGTTCTGCTGCCGTTTGCGACACTAAGCGGTTTAGGCGCTGGAGTCGATCGGCTTTGACTTCTTCAGAAAGCTGATCTTCCCACACTGCCGCAGGCGTTCCCGGACGTGGAGAATAAGCCGCCGTATTGATCAAATCAAAGCCAACTTCCTCAACCAGCTTCAGCGTGTTCTGAAATTGTGCTTCGGTTTCGCCAGGGAACCCGACGATCGCATCGGCACTAATCGAGGCATCCGGCATATATTGACGAATCATATCGATAATGCGGCGGTAACGCTCGTGACTATAGCCGCGTGCCATCGCTTTCAAGACTTCGTTATCACCCGACTGAAACGGAATGTGGAAGTGCTCACACACTTTTGGTAATTCAGCGCAAGCCCGAATCAACCGTTCGGTGAAATAGCGCGGGTGGCTGGTCGCAAATCGAATGCGATCAATGCCTGGGACATCATGTACAAAGTACAGCAGATCAGTCAACGTATGTAGATGCCGCCCTTCAGGAGTAGAACCCGGCAGATCTCGCCCATACGCGTCAATATTTTGTCCTAACAGTGTTATCTCTTTATAACCCTGTGCAGCCAGCGATTCAATCTCTGCTCGAATTGCTTCTGGGGTGCGCGACTGTTCGACTCCCCGCACGCTTGGAACCACACAATAGGTACAGCGTTCGTTACAACCGTAGATTACATTCACCCAGGCTGTAACCTGGCTATCCCGTCTAGGTTTTGTAATATCTTCGACAATGTGGATCGGGTCAGTTGCCACCACTTGATTGCCGCTGAAGACCTGTTCCAGTAGATCTTCTAGCTGATTTGCATATTGAGGCCCCATTACCAGATCCAGTTCTGGCACTCGGCGTAACAATGCTTCGCCTTCTTGCTGTGCCACACATCCGGCAACGACGATCGTTAAATTCGGGTTTTCTTGTTTGCGCTGTGCTTGTCGTCCCAGATACGAGTAAACCTTCTGCTCGGCGTTATCGCGAATCGTGCAGGTATTGTAGAGAATCAAGTCGGCTTCGTTCGGTTCTTCTGACCACTCAAAGCCCATTGTTTCTAGAATTCCAGCCATGCGCTCGGAGTCTGCTTTGTTCATTTGGCAGCCGAACGTGGTGATGTGATAGCGGCGAGAAGCAGTCATGGGCGACAAAATAAACTCAGACCCCCATTCTAGATTGATTCGAGAAACTATGGCAAAAGAGGCGCGAGAAATCGCGCCTCCAAGAATTATTCAATTAAGCGAAAATTATCGAACGGTCGTCGCTTCGACATCAACAGCTTCTGCGGTCGGCTTGCCATCGACGGCGGCGTTGGTCGTTCCTTTCTGGGCTTTCAGGCGATCCATCAGCATCGAAGAGACTTCAGCAACCAGAAGCCCTAAAATCACCGTGTCGTCAATCTGTCCGATTAGCGGAACAAAGTCGGGCAAAAGGTCGATCGGGCTAAACAAATAGAGCAAAGTGCCAGCAATCACTAACCAGCGGTATTTAGAATTGCGAACAAGAGTGCGATACCAGTCGTAGAATTTCATAAGTTGTGCCCTTCTCTTATGTTTTTATAATGTCAGATCGTATTAGGGCTGTCGTTGGGGGAAACCTGTCTGAAGAAGGGGGAGAAACCGGCATTCGGTTAGAGTTTGTTGTTTAGCGCGATCTCTAACTTCAGAGATCGCGCCAGGATACGTACAAAGCCTATCTAGAACAAGGGTACTGTCACTATTTCTCACTCACCTTTGGATTCGCTAGAAACTGCGAGGCTGGTTCGCTTGTTCTCCAAGTTCATTCACGATCGCGATTAGATCTTGAACTGTGGTTTCCTTTTTGCAAAACGCATCGACTTTCGCCGTTTGCAGCATCACCTCAGTCTGCGGATCTTCGAGCGAAGAATACGCCAAAATCTTGACATTTGGATGAGCGCTCTTAATCTGAGTTGAGGCACTCAGCCCATCCATCACAGGCATCTGCAAATCCAAAACAATTACGTCTGGGCAATGACGATTCGCCATTTCAACGGCTTCTTGGCCGTTGCTAGCGAGACCCACTAGCTCGATTCCTTCCTGACGTTGGAGTGCCAACTTCAGGCTAAAGCGGGTCAGTTCATGATCATCGACAATTAAAACACGCAACACTTTGCACTCACTAGACAGCATGGGACGGAATAATTGATGTGACTAAAAGTGTAATGATTCGTACATCTCACAGTCCTCTACCGTAAGGACTAACCGAATAAATTTAGTAGAACTCCGATTCTGAACGCTTACTGAGTCAAAATAGATTTTATACTTTTTTGCTCTGATGCGGGACGAAATGGAGCTTCATAGGCTCTTTCATCTTAGTTAATATAAAGTTAATGTAAAAAAATCAGCGACTCATCTAAGAAGACGAATCGCTGATAGCAACCGACAAGCTTTAATCACATCCAATCTTTCAGCAGGGCTTGGCGACGGGGATGACGTAGCTTTCTCATCGCTTTTGCCTGAATCTGTCGCACTCGCTCACGCGAGAGATCATAAAGCTGACCAATTTCACTCAAGGTATAGTGTTGACCATCGGTGAGACCAAACCGCAGTTTGATGATTTCGCGCTCTCGATCGCTGAGGTGATCCAGCACCGAGTTGAGGCGATCGACCAAGAGTTTGTGGTCTAAGTTATCGTTCGGCGCAACATTATCCGCATCTTCGATTAGCTGCATGAGTTCCGTATCTTCATCGCGTCCCACCCAGGCATGAAGCGATAAGGTGCGCTGGCTTACGTCTAGAACCTGCTCTAACTTATCTTCTTCCATATCTAGCGCACCAGCTAACTCTTTCTTTGTCGGTTTACGACCGAGTTCTTGAGATAGCAGTTGACGCACTTTGCGAACTTGATTCAGCTTTTCGACCATGTGAACGGGTAAGCGAACCGTTCTAGATTGAGACGCAATGGCGCGGGTAATTCCTTGGCGAATCCACCAGTACGCATAAGTTGAGAACTTGTAGCCGCGTTCGTAGTCAAATTTTTCTGCCGCTCTCATTAAACCCATTGCCCCTTCTTGAATCAAATCTAAGAAAGGAACTCCCCGATTGAGATACTTTTTGGCAATTGACACGACTAAGCGCAAATTCGCTCGAACTAATTTTCGCTTTGCTCGTTCTCCAACACTTCCACCTTTGGTAATTTCTCGCGCCAATTCAATTTCTTCAGCTTGAGTCAGCAGCGGATATCTTGCCATTTCCCTCAGAAACATTCCAACCGAATCATCGGACAATCCTAGATATTCGCTGGCTTTTCCTCTTAGCGATTTTGCTAAACCTTCGGGTGAAAGATCTTCGTTTTCGAGCGATGCGAGTTCAGAGAAATCGATATCGCTTTCGGTTACAACTGCGTCGATCGGGAGAGAGTCAGTGGGTAATTTGGTTGCCATTTTTAGATCACGCTGGGGTCTTCAATTGGTCTCAATGTAGCTATGCTCAACTGCAACCTACTTTAATCGAAATGATTGAGTTTTTTGCAGTAAATCTGGATATTTTCTATTGTTTTTTATGAGCTTTATCTCATCTTTGTTTATGAATTGAAATACGTCCGTTTTTTTGCTGAATTTCAGTGGCAGTACGGAAGAAAGGATAGGGTGCTAGGGCAGTATAGTAGTCGGTTTTTGCTTAAGTAAGCTACTAGGAATTCCACGGAGATGCACAGATAGATTAGCTCGTTTTAGAAATTAGATCCGAGGAATTGCCGTGGTCTTTTGAACCAGTTTAAAGTTCTGCTCGTTTCTCCGAAATATTACGGAAACAAGTTAGAAAACCTGATTAATTTAGCTTGAATTCAGAAGAATATTTTTTATAGAGTAGCCTGGAATACAAAAGTTGATCAAAGCCAATAAATCTGAGCCCAATCCTGCCTTGATCAAAGGAAGTAGGGAGGCGATTCAGTGCACGTCTACGAAGTTGTTGAACGAAGATCACAAAAAAGGCGAATGCCGAACATTCGCCTCCAGATCCAGATTGTTTAGCGCGGAGTCACTCTCTAGCTTGTTGCTGCGCCATGTCCATGAAAATGCGCTGCGAACTTTGTTCGGGCTGATCCGCTTGGGGTTGTCGCTGTATGTATTTGCCATCCGGCTGCAAATCCCAAGCGTGGCGATTATCCGCCAGCATAATTCCCAGGATCTCTTGCAGATCTTGAGAAAGGGCAGGCTCATCGACTAGAACGACTGCTTCAACTCGACGATCGAGGTTTCGCGGCATCCAATCCGCACTGCCGATATAAACTTCAGAGTCGCCATTGTTGCTGAAGTAGAAAATCCGAGCGTGTTCGAGAAAGCGCCCCACAATGCTGACCACGCGAATATTCTCGCTGATGTCTTTTAATCCTGGACGCAGACAGCAAATTCCGCGCACGATCAAATCAATCTGAACTCCAGCTTGAGATGCTTCATAGAGTGCAGTAATTAGCCGTGGATCAACTAAGGCATTCATTTTGGCAACAATCCGCCCTTGTCCACCGTTGCGCTGATGTTCAATCTCACGATCGATAAAGCTCAACATGCGATCGCGCAAATTCACTGGCGCAACCAATAGCTTGCGATAAGACTGTTGGCGCGAATATCCGGTGAGATAGTTAAACAAATCCGTTAAATCGGCTCCTAGCTCTTCACGACAGCTAAAGATGCCTAAATCTGTGTAGAGCCGGGCAGTTTTCGGATTGTAATTACCTGTGCCAATATGCACATATCGCCGGATACGCCCCTCTTCGCGCCGTACCACTAACACCAATTTAGTATGCGTTTTTAGTCCGACTAACCCATAAACAACGTGAACGCCTGCGCTTTCTAGTTTCTTTGCCCAGCTAATGTTATTGGCTTCATCAAAGCGGGCTTTAAGTTCGACTAGAGCCGCCACTTGAATTCCGTTTTCGGCAGCAGCAATCAGGGCTTGAACGATCGGTGAATCTCCCGATGTGCGATAAAGCGTCATCTTGATTGCAAGCACATCCGGATCGTAAGCCGCTTCCTCGATAAAGCGCTGCACGCTGCGAGAAAACGAATAATACGGGTGATGCACTAGGATATCTTGACGACGAACCACCGCAAAAAAGTTTTCATCGTGCGTCAGCGCCTCTGTCACAGGAACTTCTGCAACTCGTCTTAGTTTCGGGTGCGTTACGGGATTCCAAGGCGGATCTTTGAGTTCTGGAAGCGGTAAACCTGTGAGGGTAAACAAATCCTTCAGACACAGAAGCCCGTCAATTTCGTAAATATCGTCAGAAGTGAGTTCCATTTCTTCGAGCAGCATCGATCGGATGTGCTGCGGCATGGATGGATTAATTTCCATCCGCACCACCGAACCCCCAACGCGGCGTTTTCGCAGTTCTTCCTCGATCGCGATCAGCAAATCGTCGGTTTCGTCTTCCTCAACATCTAAATCCCCGTTGCGCGTAATCCGAAACGGGTGATATTCCTGAATGTTCATCCCCGGAAACAAAGCTTCCAGATTATGGGCGATCACTTGTTCAAGCGGAACGCCTGCCCAAATTGTGGCGCGACTTTTTGCAACGGAAGTGGGGAGATCCTGAGTTTCGATCGGCAATGGAATAAAGCGCGGCAGCACCCTCGGAACTTTCACTCGCGCAAACAGTTCCTCATCGGTCACGCTGTCTTTAATGACAACGGCTAAATTCAAACTGAGATTAGAAATATAAGGAAACGGGTGTCCAGGGTCGATCGCAAGCGGAGTCAGAACTGGAAAGACTTGAGATTCAAAATACTGGTGTAAATAAGCGCGTTGTTCCTGGCTTAAATCGATGTAGTCCAGAAGATAAATGCCCTGAGCGACCATCTGAGGACGCAGCGCTTCCTCAAAATGACGATGTTGTTTTGCCACAAGGGGACGCAATCGCTCGTTGATTAACGTTAATTGTTCTTGGGGTGTGCGACCATCTGAACTCAGGCGACTGACTTGCGCCTCGACTTGTTCCTTGAGGGCTGCCACTCGCACCATAAAATATTCGTCCAAGTTTGAGCTAAAGATCGCTAGAAACTTGAGCCGCTCGATCAAGGGTGTGCGGGGGTCAAATGCTTCATGCAGCACCCGATTGTTAAATTCGATCCAGCTTAGTTCTCGATTGAAAAAAAACTGTGGATCGCTCAAATCGGGTTCTACCGTTGCCTGCTTGCGTCGTCGCATTAGAACACCTCATCTTCACGACCGACCCACCATTCACCCAAGTTCATTAAATCCTGGTGAATATCTGCTAATCGCTGCTCATACTCAGCGGTGGTCATCTGCGATCGTTGTTCATTCAGTTTCAGGACTCTTAACTGAGCGAGTAACCAGGGCTTTGTTACATTGCCCGTCTGTTCAAGGTAGCGGGCGAGTTCGGTGCTATTCATGAAGAGGTCAAAATCTGCGGTTTAGCTTCATTGTTGCGTTATTTTTGGCGTTGTGGGTGCGATCGTACAAAATTTTTTGTAATTGAGTAAAGGCTGTGTCATCTAGAAAACATAAGGCTATTCGCCTGACAAACAAAAAAGCGAGGCAGTTGCCTACCTCACTTAAAATCGATTGACTTCAACGTTACGCTGCGAGATTCTGAGCCACGAAATCCCAGTTCACCAAGTTATCCAAGAAGTTCTTGATAAACGCAGGACGAGCGTTTTGGTAATCAAGATAGTAAGCGTGTTCCCACACATCCAGGGTCAGTAAGGGCTTCTGACCGTGAACCAGGGGATTTTCTGCGTTCGGAGTCTTTGTGATCTTCAGCGTTCCGTTCTCCTCGACCAGCCAAGCCCAGCCGCTGCCAAACTGAGTTGTTGCAGCATTGCTAAACTCTTCTTTGAACTTGTCATAGCTGCCGAAAGCCGCATCGATTTTTGCAGCCAGTTCGCCTGTAGGAGCGCCACCACCGCCTGCTTTGAGGCAGTTCCAGAAAAAGGTGTGGTTCCAAACCTGGGCTGCGTTGTTAAAAACGCCAGTCTTCGACGAATCGCCATACGCCTGCTTGATCACATCTTCTAGCGCCATGCTCTCCATCGGTGTGCCTTCCACCAGCTTGTTTAAGTTGGTGACATAAGCGGCATGGTGCTTGCCATAGTGATAGTCGAACGTTTCTGCCTTCATGCCATATGGCTCAAGGGCATCTTTTGCAAAAGGTAAGGGAGCTTGTGTGAATGCCATGTGTTCAATTCCTCTCGATCGTGGTTCTGCGATTTGAGCGTTGGCAGAAACATAACTTAACCGTGAAAATTCTATCTCAAAAAGGAGATGAGGCTTGAACAAATAAAAAACCCTCACTCACTAGGCATGAATGAGGGAAATAATCAGGGTGCATCTACCATTCCTCTTTGCCCGGAATCATGCGGGTTCTCCGGATGCTTTGAGTGGGAATACTTAAAGCTAAAGCAAAGTTTTCTTGAACTTTTAGTAACTTTTAGATAAAAGGTGCGTCTAGGTCTGGAGTCAATTACGTCTATGATCGCAGTCCTGCGTCAAAGGCAGAGGCAGTCGATCGGGGCAAAAATTTGTAATGCTATAGAGTGCGAATTGATTGCGAATTTTCCCTGAACGGGATCGATCGTCGGTGGTAATAAAAGCAGCGATGACCTCGATACTCCAGTTGAGGAGCGCAGCGAATTGTTGGAGGGTGGCTTGTGAATCAGGAATTCTACATTTCCGTCACGCCAGTGCGAGGCGATGAATATTGGGTGAGAACCGAGCGCGTTTCACCGGGAGTGCCGCTGGCAGAAGAACTGGTCACTTGGCAAGTCGAAGAGTGGCTGGAACAAGCTCGCCATCTGATGCACGATCCGCTGTTGGGGATTTTGCGCGGACGAATGCGATCGGGTCAATTGGCAATGGGTGGCGACGGTTTTTCCTCCAACCTAGTGGAATTGGGACAAACGCTCTACAATGCGCTATTTCAAGGCACGATTCGCGATAGCTGGATGACCGCGCAGGGAATCGCTCAGAATCGACGCGAAGGCTTGCGCTTGCGGTTAGGGCTGAAGGGCGATCGCTTGCCGCGTCTACCGTGGGAAGTGCTGTATGCCGGAGCGCGACCCTTGGCAACGGGAACCGATGTCGTATTTTCGCGCTATCAGGCTGCTTTTGCACCCATGGGAACAATTTTGCAGCCGCATCGCTCGATCGAGCTTGACCCAAACCAACCGCTAAGAATTCTGATGGTATTGGCGGCTCCGACCGATCAAGAAGTGCTGGAACTGCGGCGAGAAGCAGATCACCTGCGCGATGAACTGCAACGTGATCGACAAACGAACGGCGAAATTGATCTAACCATCCTGGATCAACCCGGACGCGAACAGTTGACCCAAGCTTTGGAGCAAGGGCATTACCAAGTGCTGCATTATGCCGGACACAGCAATTTAGGCATGTCTGGGGGAGATTTGTATCTGGTGAGCGATCGTACCGGATTAACCGAGGTGCTGAGCGGTGATGATCTTGCCGGATTGCTCGTTAACAATGGGGTACGCATGGCGGTATTTAATTCCTGTCGCGGCGTATATACAGCAACGGCTGATCCCGCAAACGAAACTGAGTCGAGCAATCTGACCGAAGCGCTATTGAAGCGAGGAATGCCGGCAGTGCTGGCAATGGCGGAACGCATCCCCGATGATGTGGCATTGACGCTCAGCCGCTTGTTTTACCGCAATTTGAGGCAGCGATCCCCGATTGATCTCAGTCTGAGTCGGGCGCGGCAGGGATTGCTGTCGTCTTACGGCTCGGATCAGTTGTATTGGGCATTGCCGATCTTGTATTTGCATCCCGATTTCGACGGCTACCTCCAGCCCGCCGCCCCAACACCGTTAGCTGACTCACTGGAAAATTCGCAACTGGCTGCTTCAACCTTTAGCATCAATGCCAGCGCGATCGGTGATCCGCTCGATCTCGAAGATGAATCGTTCTCGAATCTAGACTTTGACGAGCCGGAAGACAGCGACCGACAAGCCATTCTGGAAATGCTGAGGGAAATTCGTGACCCCGAAGAGAATCCCTTTTTGCCAACGCAAGAGACGCAACCGTTCTTTGAATCGCTCTCTGTTAATACTGATGAATCCCAGCTTCAGACTGCAGAAGACTGTCTAACGCTCGGGAGGCTGCGATCGCAAAACCGAGATTTCAGTGGAGCCGTGGTCGCTTATGGACGAGCGATCGAGCTTGATCCCCACTGTGCAGAGGCGTTTAGCGAAATGGGAACGGCTTTAGAGCAGTTGGGTAGTCCGACTGAGGCGATCGTGGCTTATAAAATGGCACTGCAATATGAGCCAAGTTTAAGTGATGCCCGTCGCCATCTTCAGCGCTTAGAAGCGGCACACCATCTCGCTCCAGCGCAGCAGGTCACTCCCCCCACCGCTCCCACTCCCGACCTGCACGTTGAAGATGTCAAGATCACCGAAGAACCGATCGTCGATCGCATTTTTGGCACTCGAAAACCCAGACCTGCACGCCGCCACCCTTGGCTGGTGCTAGGAATTTCGGGGGCGGTAGCTGCGGTTTTAGGCGTAGTCGGCTTCTCTGCTTGGCGGGCTTCGACTCCGCCACCCAGCCAGTTGATTGATGCAGTGCGTGAGCTAGATCAACCCGTCGGAGCGAATCCGAGTCGAGCGAATATCTTAGTCTCAACCGCGACTCGGAGCTTTGCTCAAGGTGATTTGCGTTCTGGGCAAGATGCGATCGAGGAGTTGCTGAGCCAAGGACAGCTTGCGGCTGCCGATTCTGCATTTCAGAATGTGCCCCCCGATAAATTAGACAATCCAGCCGTGGCATTTTTGCGCGGTCGAATTGCGTGGCAGTCCGTGCAGCAGCGTAAGAGCAGCTACAGCTTAGATGATGCTCAAAATTATTTTGAAACGGCGCTGAAAGGCAATCGAACGCCTCAAGTTCTGAATGCTTTAGGCTTTGTTTATTATTCTCAAGGCAATGCCGATCGTGCAGGTCGGAGTTGGCTGAATGCGGCGAAACTTGCGAGAGAAATTGGAGGCGCGGCAAAACGCGAGGAACTGACGGCACAGGCAGGACTCGCACTTGCGTTTAACAAAGAGGCTCAAACTCAAAAGGGCAATGCACGTAATCAATCCAGACAGCGGGCGGTTGCATTGCGCGATCGAGTCTCGGACGAAGCTCCGGAGCAGTTTCAAATCAAAGCCCTCAGCCAAAATTGGTATTGGAGTGAAAGCGCGATCGCAGACTGGAGAAAGCTGATGGCGATTAAGTAGAATCACCTGAGCCTTACAAATTTAATTAAGCTTGGCGACTGAAAGTTGAAGAAAAGCAGTCGCTAAAACTTCGTGCAGTAAAATCGAAGTATTGAGTTGCTGGGCTGGATGTATGAATTCTGATACTGTCGTTCGCATCTTACAAAAAAGCTTTCGTGTCACACTTGGAGCGACTGCATCGCTCGTCGAAATTCTTCAAGATCCGCAAAAGCGCGAAGCTAATTTAACTAAAATTAAAGCCGAACTCGACCAACTCACCCGCGAATGGGCAGACAAGGGCGAAATGACCGAGCAAGAAGCCCGCAGCTATGTGGATACTTTGATGGCTCAACGGCGGGGTGAGATGAATTCTGGAACCACGGTGACAACCACTGCAACCCCAGTTCCCACCGCTTCGCCGGAAGTCCAGCTTGAACTGCAAGAACTCACCGCACAGTTAGCCGCACTCCGGGCAGAAGTAGAGCGCCTCAGAACCGAAGAGAATCGGTAGCTTCGCTTCACATTGTGACTGTGAGATGTCTCGGAATTGATTTAGGCTGGAGTTCAAATCCTAGCGGCGTGTGCTGTTTAGATCTGGTCGATCGAACCTTAACGCTGCGAGACCTGCGGCGAGAGAGTTCGATCGACAACATTCTTGCCTGGGTGGATCAGCAGGCTCCAGATTGTGCGATCGTTGCCGTTGATGCACCGACCCTTATTCCGAATCAAACTGGAATGCGACTTCCCGATCGTTTAGCTCACAAACACTTCGGGCGCTACCACGCAGGCTGTTATCCAGCAAACTTAGGGCTGCCGTTTGCCGATCGTACTGTTGGCGTCGGGCTGAGCTTAGAAGCGCGGGGATTTGAACACGCGCCGACGATCGAGCCACAGCATCCGGGGCGCTATCAAATCGAAGTGTTTCCGCATCCTGCAATGGTGAATTTATTTCAACTGAATCAAATCCTGAAATACAAAAAAGGCACGATCGCACAACGCAAGCCGGAACTCGAAAAATTACGTCAATTCATCCTAGAGCGATTACCTCAGATTGAACCGCGATTAAAATTAGAAACACTGCCCAGCATTCCAAACAAAGGAACTGAACTCAAAGAAGTCGAAGATCAGTTCGATAGTTTGATTTGTGCGTATGTTGCTGCTTACTGGTGGTACTGGGGAACCGAAAAAAATATGGTGTTGGGCGATCGTGCATCCGGGTATATTGTGGTTCCATCGCCATTGACTTAAACCATGCTGTCTTCACTGGTACGATCGCGCCAACTCTGTGTGATTCTTGCGGCTACGGCAACCGTTCATTTCGGACTGATTCTACTCGGTTTACCAGGCTGGCAATGCCCGATCCGGTATGGGCTGGGTATTCCCTGTCCGGGCTGTGGACTCTCACGCGCCACCTTAGAACTCTTACACGGTCACTTTGATCATGCCTTGAGAATTCATGCCTTTGCACCGATCGTGGTCGGTATAGGGGGATTAGTTTTAGCCGCGATCGTGCTGCCAAAATCAACCTACATCAAGTTTGTAAGCATTGTCGATCGCATTGAGCGGCGCACTGGAATTACGATTGTGCTTCTCAGTAGTGCCTTGATATATTGGCTGATTCGATTGTTCTTTTTTACAAAGGAGTTTTATCAATTAGTTCTGTAATGTGCTTTTATGGCTACAGATTTTTTGAGGGTTTGTGAATGCAAGTTCTGCTCACATTAATTAATTTAGCAGCATCAATTGTCAGCCTAGTTTGCTTTATTCTCGTTCTACTGAAGCTCTTTCCCGATAAAGGAGTCGGTTGGGGAATTTTTGGAATTTTCTGCGGTATCTACACCTTCATTTGGGGATGGCAGAACGCCGATCGTCATAACCTTAAAAACATTATGACTCTCTGGTCTGCGGCGTTCGTCGCGAATATCCTGCTGCAAATTGTGGTAGTTAGCATTACGGGGTCATCTGTTGACTAAAGCGCGATTACCTTCCCCCGAGGAGCGGGTCATACTCTCCCATTTGTCTGAGCCCCATTTGCTTAGGCGCTTATCGTTTGGCAAAGTTCGCCGGATCTTGGTCACGTCGATGCTTCACCGGAATCGGTAGACCTTGACCGCTGCCAACTAGGGCTGCGGTTTCCTCTAACGCCGTTCTCAGTCGCTTCGCAGCATAAATCGACATATCCCGCGGCACACTAATGCGATCGCGCAAATACCGCAGCGCCACATCTGCACCCGATGGCGGGACACACACGCGACCCGTCATCATTCGAGTTAAGGCAGAACGCAGTGCTTCATCCATTAATTCATCCGGCGCAGGATTGACGCGAATAATGTTCGATCGATGCTTGATTACGCGATACAACGCCTCTTGACGAGAGTTCTCCGGTTCTGGATAAGCCACATCCGGTAACTCAAACCAAGACCCTTGATCCACTCGCGCTTTATTGATCCGCATCTGCGGTTCGCCATTTTCCCAGCATCCCCCCATCTGCGGCGGCAAATCATGGACGTGCGTGTGAAAATCGCTCTGAGTGCCGCGATAGGTCGATAGAGTTTCCATCGCATCAAACCACGCTTTAAATCGCGGATTTTCCTCGCGCATCGAGTAGCCCTTGTAGTAATAAAGGCTTGCATTCATGCGTTCGACATACGGCGTGAAAATCACATCCACCGTACTGAATTCTTCTAAAAAGTAAGCTCCTGGCGTTTGAGCGAGGGCTACTTCGACTTGTGCCATCACCTCGATAAACTTTTCACGCTTGCGCTGTTCCTCGCGCGCTGACATCGATGGATAGCATAACCAATTGCACCATGCTCGAAATAAAAGTCGCTCTAACCAGCGCAACGGCTTCACTCTCGGATCTTCCATCCCAAAGGTCAGAACACCAAACTTTTGTTCCAGCGCCATTAGAATATCATCGCTTTCGGTGATGATGCGCCCGTCAAGCTCGATCGCAGGCAGCATTCCCGATGGCACTTTCCGCTTGTACCAGCTTTCTTTCTCGCCGTAGCAGAACATCGTCACTTTTTCGATGCGGTACGGGATTTGCTTTTCTTCTAGCCATAGCCAAATTTTCTGGCAGTAGGGACACCAGGCATGATAGTCACGATAAAGCGTCACGCGCACCTCCGATTCAGCCTGTCCAAACAGACGTAATCGGGATTGAGCATTCGTTAAACCGTCGATCGGGTCGGGTTGAAAGTCGGTGAGGGCTTCGAGTTCTGTCCAGCTTAGGGGAGCGGTCATAAATAATCCGATCGCAACTCACTCTATCGTTACGGGTGTCACGTCATTGCGTCAACTTAGAAGCGCAATCCGACTCCACCTTGCAGGGTTGCAGCCGCTCCACCGCCCCGGTAGCCATCAAACGCAATCACCGCATTGCCAAACACGACTAAATTACTATTGGGAAGCGCGTAGTCAATGCCCGGCTGAATCGCAAAGCTGGTGCGATTTCCCACCGCCGTATCACCACCGAGCGGAATCGAAGCACCCGCACCGATGTAAACATCAGTCTGCCAATTGAGCGGAATATCGTAAGAAACGGTTGGAACGATCGCGACTCCATTGCCAATAAACGCTTGTGCTCGCAGCGAGATCGGTGCTCTGAGGAACTTATAACGTCCAGCCACTACAGCCGATACACTGCTTCCATCGTTATCACCGCTCGTCAACCCGATTCCAGGACCAATACCCACATAGCTGCCGTAAGCGGCTTGGGCTGAAGCCGGAGCCTGATTTGCAACGGCGATCGCGCAAACTCCTACGACTCCAACTAAGCTCAGCTTTTGATTGATTAATCCCATCAAATTTCTCATCGATCAACTCCTCATTAACCAGAAACAGCGAAGCACCGAAATTATTTGTTCATCATATCCAAATTTACCCACTTCACAATCGCAATACGCTGATTTTTAAGTCGGAGATGAAAGACTTTTGCCAGAACTTTTAGAATGAAGAAAGCCTTCATCACGGGATGTTCTATGTCTGATTCTGCACTGGGCGATCGCTATACAAATTTGATTGAACAAATCGTTCAAATGACGCTGAAAGGCAACATTCGATCAAAAGAACAGGTTTATCAAATGCTGGTGCAGGAAATTGAACCAGATAGCGGTGAGATCTTTGAGGCGAAGTTTCGCGATCGATTTGTGCAGACTCAAACTCAGGCGAACGATCGCAGCGATGAACTCAAGCAAGCCAAAGCAATGCGGGCGATGCGGGCACTCTCGATGCTTGACGGTGAATGGAAGCGCTGGCAGTCTGAAAATCAAAACAGGAGCGCGATCGCGACCGCAGTTCGACAACTGAATCAAGCAGACAAAACCGAGCGATTACTCATTTTTCTGACCTTGAGTGATCCCAATCATCCAAATAGTTTGAATGCTGATCAACTCAAACAATTAGCAGTAACGCTGAAGCAACAGCCAATTTCTGATGTTGAAACTCAACAAGAACTTGCACAACTGAGTGATGGAATTCTGCGCGGTTTTCAGTCTTGGAATACCTTACAACCTCATCTCATCAGTTGGATTTATAATCCCGAACAATTAGGATTTGGTGAGTCCTCGCGAGGGGCAAAGCCTTGGGAGTTGTGGTCAAAACAAGCGATTGGCAATATTCCCAAATCATTTTTTACGGCATTAAATCAAAATCAAGCAGCAAGTCTATGGGTCGAATCTCAACCCGAGATCACGTTAGCGGATTGGATTGAGTTTGCGATCGTGGTGCAAGCGTTGCAGCGTGGTTTGGTCAGTTGGTCAGAAAATCAAAGCTATAGTTCTAAGATCGGCACCTCGCTGTGCGTGTCGATCTTTTTGACCTTTGCCTTGATTTGGATGGAGTTATCGTATGGCTTTGCGCGATCGTCGTTGCTTAATTCGATCAATCGATCGCGCTTTTCAGAAGCCTCATTTCGGGTGTCGCTCCAAATTTTGAGAATCTTTGCTCAGCGCCCCTACTTTCCTTTGTATGGAACCGTTTACACGTCGTTCACGGGTGAATCGTTCCGTGAAGCGATGAACTATTTGAGCGAACCTTTAAAGCGGGTCGAAGGCACTCAGGAGAAAGCAAGAATCCTTGCATTGCTCGGGTCATCGCAGCGTATTTCTGGAGCCTTGGATTTAGCAAAAGAGATTTACCTTGCAGCCCAAGAGATTGCCCAAGAAGCAGGCGATCGCAGATGTGAGATTGCGACGTTCAACCATCTAAGTCGCGTCAGTCTGCATCAAAAACAGTATGCAGAAGCGATTAGTAACAGTCAAAGAGCTTTAATTCTTAGTCGACAAGCGGGCGATCGCATGGGTGAAGCAAACGCACTGGCGAACTTAGGCTATGCGGAAGTGTTTCAAGCTCAGCTATTAGAGTCTGATCCGGATGCTTATGAACTCGCGATCGGCTACCTGGAGCAAGGATTAGCGCTCTCGGAAAAGTTAGGGGACTTTCAGAGCAAGGCACTCTGCGCCCTCAGCTTAGGCAGTGCTTATGTCACCTTGAATGACACTGATCAAGCTCTGAAGTATCTAGAACAAGCCAGCTACGCCGCTGTAGATGCGGGCGATCGCTATCTACATGCGCTCTGTTTGTCGAACTTTGGCGAAGCGTTTTATCAGCGTCAGGACTATGAAAGAGTCGTTTTTGCCTCGGCGATCGCGATGTACAAGCTTGAGCAGATGGGAACGAATGATTGGAGAAGTGCAGCCGGCTTGTTAACAATCCTGCGGGGACAACTCGGAGAGCGGTTTGACCAGCTTTTGCAGGAGCAACGATCGCGCTTAATGACTGAGATTGGAATTGATGGCTTTGACTATTTGACGGAATTGCTTGATCGATATCGTCAATCTTAGTGAAGCCAATGGCTCAAAATTCTTGTGACCAACCCTCGCAGTAATATTGAGAGGAGTTTCTGGCTCCGCTTGGAAGCATTCAGCGACAGTACGAGATTCCAGACAAGGCGAAGTTGGTGACGTTGGTAAAAAACAAGCTGAATTAGGCAGGAGCGTTTGGGCAAGATTCTTTCGAGTATCTCATCCAAACGCTTATGGAGTTTGTTTTCTTTATGGCTCAGGCGAGATTTGAACTTGCGACCTTGGGCTTATGAGACAGCAGTAGTAAAAAGCCTGTACCAATGCGATACAGGCTAGAATCCTTGTAAAATCAGACTTTCTCAGTTGAGCCAATGTACTAAATTACTCTGAATTGTTCTGAAATATTGGCAAAATCTAGGGGGAATTTAGGGGGAATTTTCACGGTGGCAATGGTCGATCTGGTCTTTGCATTGCTAGATCGAATGCTCTCTGGTGGACATCATCCGAGATCCAGTAATGATAGATGTTGCAGTGAACTTGATAGGAGTGCCCCATCTGTTGGGCTGCCAGTTCGACGGGGATTCCAAATTCAATCGCCCTAACTGCCCATTGATGACGCAGGTTGTATGGTTTTTTAAAGCCGTATCGAGCAAAAGCCTTTGTGACGCGATTCCCCAATGCTGAGTTGTCTTTTCCCGTCACTGATGGTAGCTTCACATCCCACAATTGCCATTTGTCCCACCATTCTGGATAGACTGCCCAGACGCGCCTAGAGCCTGTTTTCCCACCGCCGTAGTCGTCATCAATCAAGCTCAGCACTGGCGACTCTCTCAGCCGTTCTAAATCGATATGGAATAACTCGTGATTCCGTAGTCCGTAGGTTGCCATGATTCCAAATGCCCAACCCCACGACTCGTTTTTAGCGTTAATGAGATCGCGCCACTCGCTAACCTCTTTATCAGTTGGCAAATCTCGCGGGGTTAAACGTTTGGGGCTGTAATCGCCTCTGATTGCGGCTGCATTAAGATCTGTTATCCCGGCAAATTTAGCAAGCGCCTCATAAGCAATACAGTACTTTTGCCGATTGCGCGTGTCTGGTTCAGTTTCAAGAAGGATTACCTGTCGCAACAGTTCAGCCATCAACGGTTTCTCAGAGGGCAATCTGGTAAACGGTTGCAGATAGTTTGATTTCCAAGTCGTTTCAGATTTGGGGTTACGCGATCGACGGTTGAAGTAATTCTCTTCAAATAGCTCGATCCATTGCTCTATAGTGCGTGTAGTCTTTATTTCGGCTGCAATTCTCAGCTTTTCATCCCAATCGAGCCAATTAAACTGATTCAAATCAAGCTGTGATCGAATTTTTCGCGCCTCTGCCTCCGCTCGTTTGAATCCTGATGGATTGGCATAGACATTCAGCGTAATTTCCCGTTGTTTGCGCTTGGTTTCGCCTGGTTTGGGTGGAAAGATGCCACGCAAATGCAAGCGATCGCCATTCTGCTCGACAGATATGCCGATTTTTGCCGCTTTAAGGCGGGCATTTACCTCTTCTCTTGTAGTCATGGCTTAATACTGTTTTCGCTTCTCTGGCGGGGTTTCTAGCTGCTTTGAGCAGCGTTCAACATGAAATTGAAGTGTGGGACGCTTCGAGTTTGGTGGCGATACATCTCTGACGTGGTATCCCACCTTGAACATTCCCGATCGATACAACTCTCTCAGTTTTGGGGCAGTCTGATCAAGCGCGATCGCTGCTTCGTTCGTGAAATACCAAGTCTTACCGCTCATACTTGCGATTCGCCTTATATTCTGCGTAAAGGGTTAATGATTTCTCAGCCAGTTGCAGCAATTTCGCTGATCCGGGACATTTTGCGATGCGATCGGTTAACCTGTGGCATCACCAGCGCACCTCATCTGTGTGAGATTGCCTCTGTATTAATTTCGGGAGGTTTCGCTCATGCCGCGCATGCCTCCCATCCCGGTGGCGGCGATTCGTATCGCTCCTTCCTTTCACGTTGTTTGGCGCGTTCTTCACGTTCAGCAGCTAAGCGATCGCGGATCGATTGCAAAATCAGTTCTAGATTCTCGCGGAAATAAGCAGAGCCGCTGCACTCCATCAAAAACCAGAACACGAAGTAGATTGACTTTGATTTGCTGAGTCGCTGATTTCCGTGGCGGTCCCTGCCATTTGGGTTGAATTCATCCGTTGAAACTCGGATCGACTTGCCACCTTTCTCGTAGCCCAGATACGACATACAAGCCTTGATATGGGCGAAGAATGCTTTCTGGGAGTCAATTAACGGGAACAGTCGAGCCAGTTTGGAATTAGCTTGAAACTGCCGATACAGCTTCGCGATCGCATCACTTGCAGCCCGAAAAGCGTTCACCTCTGCCTCAACTCCCTTGGCACTGGAGACGGATACCAACTTTCCAAGATTCAAAACTCGAAACAGTTTGATATTTTGCAGACGCTTGAAGTTGCCAGCGTTGTAGTGCGTTGGACGAGCGCGCAAACTCTAGGGTTTCGTTCTGTTGGCGGAGGTTTTCGATCTTGCGATCGAGAGCATCTAGAGTTCTCCCTATTTGCTTCTGTTCATTGATCGGTGGGCATTGAAAGACAAAGCTTTTGATTCTTTCTGGTGCCGTATGTAGAATTTTGGTTCCTGTCGCTGTAGCAACGAGATGTCGGTTAAAGGTTTGCCAAAGGCACAGCCAGTATATAAACGAAGGATTAACATTTTCTGCATCTTTGATTTCGACCTTCCCAAGTCGTTGGTTGTGCAAATATGTTTTGCCATCTTTGGGAATCCTGCCTGAAATTCCTAAAATCTCTTCTCCTGGCGTTTGACAAGTCATTGCAAGGAGAATGTCTCCTGGAGCAAGTTCATACTCTTTGGGGTAAGAGTCTAAATATTCCTTGATTCTGGTTGAGTCAAATCTGAATCCTTCCGAATAATCAAAATTTCCAATTGCAACTACAACATTTTTTGGCTTAACCGTTTCATTGAAGAATTCTCCTTTGAAAGCCCAGCCGTGTTTAACATCAATCAAATTTCCTAAAGTAACTTCTTTCCAATCACTCATAACTCAAACCCTACCTTAGCTAACTGAGTCTTAATCTCCTTATCCAACTCAGCTGCTTCTTTCATTTGTGCTGCTAATTCTGCCGTCAACGCTGCCATTGTTTCCTCAAACGAAACTGTTGCCTCTGCTTCAGATGGAATCCCCACATATCGCCCTGGCGTTAACACAAAGTTGTGCTTCTCAATGTCTACCAGCGTTGCTGACTTACAAAATCCCTTAATGTCCTGATAGTTCCCGCCGTCCCGCTTCCATTCGTGATACGTTCCCGCGATCGCCTGAATATCTGCGTCATTAAACGATCGATTGCGCCGATTGAGCATATAACCCAACTCAGACGCATCAATAAACAACACCTCACCTTTGCGATTCCGATTCTTGTTCCCGTTCTTATATCGACTCAAAAACCACAAACAAGCCGGAATCCCAGTGTTGTAAAACAACTGCGTCGGCAACATCACAATACAGTCCACCAAATCCGCTTCCACTAGCTGTTTGCGAATCTCTCCCTCGCCTCCAGTGTTAGAAGACAGCGATCCATTCGACAACACAAACCCTGCGGCTCCCGTCGGCGCTAAGTGATAGAGAAAATGCTGCACCCAGGCAAAATTCGCATTCCCCACAGGCGGCACACCATACTGCCACCGCCCATCCTGACGAAGCAAATCCCCGCCCCAGTCACTATCGTTAAACGGTGGATTCGCAATCACAAAATCCGCTTTCAAATCCGGATGAGCATCCTTGAGAAATGACCCCTCTGAATTCCAGCGAATATTCGAGCCATCAATCCCCCGAATCGCCAAATTCATCCGACACAGCTTGTAAGTCGTCTCATTGCTCTCCTGCCCATAAATCGAAATATCATCCAGCCGCCCCTGATGCGCCTTGACAAACTTCTCACTCTGAACAAACATTCCCCCTGACCCACAGCACGGATCAAACACCCGCCCGTGATACGGTTCCAGCATCTCCACCAACACCCGCACCACACTCTCAGGCGTGTAGAACTGTCCCCCCTTCTTCCCTTCTGCAAGCGCAAACTGACCCAAGAAATACTTATAGACCTGCCCCAGCAAATCCGCCTGTCGAGAAGGTGCAACAGGTGGCTCTGTCCCGATACTTAACTGCCCATCCGACTCCACCTCAACCTTCGCCAGATTGACGCTGCCGATCATATCGATCAGCCCACCCAACACCGTCGAATCGAGCTTCTGCTGCCCGTAAACTTTCGGCAAAATTCCTTTGAGCAGTTTCAGGTTGTTCTGCTCGATCGCTTCCATCGCTTCATCGACTTTTTGCCCGATCGTCGGCTGCTTCGCCTGTGCCTGTAACACGGGCCACCGCGCCTCAGCAGGCACAAAAAACACATTCTCCGCTTTGTACTCGTCTGGATCTTCCGGGTCAGCCCCAGCGTATTCTCCCTCTCCAGCCACTAATTTCTTGTGCAACTGATCAAAAGCATCAGAGATGGGCGTTGCACAGAGGATGAATGATTTACCTCAACGCAGGCACTTGTCCATGCTTCAGGTAATAGATCAGCAGACGAATTGATGCTTTTAGCATCTTGATGGACTTAGAATAGC
>NZ_JAMPLL010000023.1:0-58454 GCF_039962495.1 Leptolyngbya sp. AS-A5
AAGCAATCGCTCAGCGAAATGAGTGAGCAAAGGTCCTCCAGGCTTCAGAGTACCGTAATCAAGCTAGTACGGCGTGGAGCCCAAACATGAACACCAGGATCAGCCATGGAGCGATCGGCATAGGGAAACCAATCATCAGGCTAACCTTTGCCTGTTGTCAGTCAGTTTTTTAGTGGCTAACTCACCTGAAATGCTTGTACAGTGGACGCTTTAACCTTTCAGGAATGTCGGTTACATCAACTTCCCCTATAATTTCGGAGACAATATTTATTTAGGAACCTGCGATGGCAACGCAATTTAACAAAGGGGGGCAAGTTGCTTGGTTTCATGATGAAGGGCACTCGGCTGGGTTTTTCCACACCTTTGATCGGCTCCAAGTCGCGGGTCTTAACGATGCGCCCCGCAAAGTGCACGTCTTTGTGCCACACGATTATGAAACGAGTGCGGAACGGTACCCGGTGATTTACATGAATGATGGCAATACAGCCTTTTTCCCCGGCGGTCCAGAGAAGCAAGCCTGGCACATGGCAGAGCTCCTCAGTGACTTGTACCGCCAGCAGCAAATTCGCAAGGTGATTGTCGTAGCCATTTATCCCCTTAATCGTGAGCGCGAATATACCCATGCCCCAATCTGGCAACAGGATTGTTGTGGCGTCGATGCCTACTCCAGCTATGTCGCCAACTGTGTGAAGCCCTTTATCGACCAGAATTACCGCACCCTTGCGGATGCGAGAAACACTATGGCCTTAGGCTCATCTCATGGGGGACTCGCTGCTTTTTATCTGTCGACTCATTATCCTGACCAGTTTCGTCTGGTCGCAGCCTTTTCTCCCTCATTCTGGGTCGGGTTGGATTCGATGCCGCTAGACTTGCCCCTGGGGCGCTCGTTGTCATCGTCCAAATTAATAGATGGAGCCCGCCCAACGCTACAAAATGCTGCGAAACGGTTAAAGATTTATCTGGATTGGGGACTGATTCGCACGGGGGGCCAGCACAATTCGTTTATTGAAGAGCGAACGACCGTACGGGGGCGGGAGATGCGGGACTTGCTCCAGAGCGAGTTTAGGTATCAACTCAACCAATCGCTGTTTGTGGTTGAAGACCCTAATGGCGACCACAGGGAAGGATCTTGGTCACGTCGGATGCCGAACGTGCTGAAGATTTTTTTTGGTTCTTAAAGTCAGGCATCTCCAGACAATTTTCAGTTGTTTCCTACCACGCTCTATGGGCTCTTCCCAACTTTTTAGATAATGTGCCTCGCAATCACTGTTGTGTTGATTCGGTGGATCGCGCCAGCGTAACTCAATCGATCATCGCCGAGCTTGGGGGCTTGCGGCAATGATCGATTGAGTTACGCTGGATTGGCATCGACATCGCCTATCAAAGTATTAGCCTCACCTCAAACGGCTCGAAGATGCTCACGTTAGCAATGTTTTGAATAACGTGATTATTTTTGAAGTGCCCCGCGACAGGGCGGCGGCTGAGGCACTGGTAGCCCGGAAAGACGATCGAGTTCGCAAAGAATTCGAGAAATGGGCAGTTCCCACATACTCTAAACTCTAAAAACCGCGCCGCCATCAATTAGAAGAAGGGAGCGGATCAAGGCGTGGACGATCGCGCTTTCTTTCCTATCACCGATAAGCAGTTCGGTAGCATTATTTTCCAAGTCAAATCGGGCAAAGTGGACGCGAGGAATATTCGAGACCTAGCAGGCACAATGAGCCGCGAGAAGGCAGATTTGGGTATCTTCATCACGCTCAAGCCGCCCACACAACCGATGATCAAGGAGGCAAAGGCGGCGGGACACTATCACTATCAATTCTTTGATCGGGACGTTCCGAAAATTCAAATCGTCACCGTCGAAGACATCGTTCACGAGAAAGCCGCGCTTAACGTGCCGCTAGTAGCAGGGGTACTGAAATCCGCGCCGCGGAGCAAGGATGACGGAGACGTACAGTTGGAAATCCTGGCGGGTTAGCTTTTTAACGCGAGCGCTACTCTGGTACTTCCTGGATCGCTTGAACTACTGTGGTGGTGGTTGAATTCAGGAGGCGGCTTTGATGGATGAAAAGTTCAAGGAGATACTAGATCAGTACGTCAGTTTGCAAATTCAAGCAGAGGCGGCGCTGAATTATTACAAATCGCTTTGCTCTCAGTTACGTGAGCTTGAAGGCGAGATTGAGTCGCAGTTTGTACCTGAAGAAGTTAGTGAAGCGACCGGGCTGGGCGGTGCGACCTATGAGCTTCGGACGGAGAACAAACAAATCTCTTATGTCGTCTTGCAGCGCGGCGTGCCCGATGAACATGGTGGAACGTTTATCGTTCATCGCATTCCTTCGTGGTAAAATCCCGCCGCAGCCTGGGTTTGGAGCTTACGGGAGTGAACCACAGCGCGTGTCGAACTCTCTAGAGGATCGGCGGGCGCAAACAACGATGAGTTTTGCGTCCGATTTTTTTATCTATTAAATTTATTAGCAAAACGCGCAGGGCGAATAGCACTTAGCTTCCAGAGATTGGAGTCAAATTGTTAATCAGTTTGTGAGATGAGCCGCTACTCTAGCCGCACGATCGGGAGACAGGTTTGAGAGATTCTGATACCAGATTGATTTGTGGATGCGACAGATTCTTGCCCCCTAAATCCCCCATTCTGGGGGACTTTGAGTATGATCTGTCGCATTCTATGTTTAATTCGGTATTAGAAATAGAACTGTTGCGGCGATGGGCAACAGCACAAATTAGTTAGATAGAAAATCTGTATTCGAGCCTTGAATCCCATTACGGCGGCAGGTGTTAGCAGATTAGACGGAAATCCCCTCCCTGCTTCGCGGCTACCGTGTACACACAAGTCGTAACCCGCTTCGTTTGAGTAGGCTTTAGCCCCCTAAATCCCCCAAAATGGGGGACTTTGAGCTCGGAGTTTTGGATCGAAGTCCCCCATTCATGGGGATTTAGGGGGCAGAGGATTTCTGCGGTAACAGATCAATCAACTTGTGTGTACACGGTAGCTGCTTCGCGGAGGAAAGAGGGATGAGATGTTGCGGCAATGACAAATCGATGTCTTGAACAATATGAAGCATTGCTGAGTCCAGAACAAAAAGTGAGAACCTCTCTCATTACTTAACTCTCGCTCTCATCCTGACGCTTCTAGCCCGTTACGACCTCAGCTGATCGACGCGCTTGCACTTCCAGATAAACAAGCAGGGCATTCACATCAGCCGGATTCACGCCCCCAATTCGGGAGGCTTGCCCGATCGTCAGAGGGCGCACTTTAGACAGCTTTTCTCGCGCCTCCTTGGAAAGCGTTTCAATCTCGTTGTAATTTAGCGTTCCTGGAAGTTTGCGATTTTCTTGTCGGCTGATTTGTTCGATCTGATGTTGCTGGCGTTGAATGTACCCTGAATATTTGATATCGATCTCAGCGCCTTCTTTCTCAAATTCGTTTAAGTTCGCATTCCCTAAACCATAACGATGGAGATCAACATAGTGAAATCCAGGGCGACGCAAAAGATCGGCAAGCGTAATCGAGCCTTTGATCGCCTGCTGTGTACTTTGAACGATCGCTTTCCCGATTTCGTCATGTTCTTTGACTCGCGTTTCGTGCAATCGCTCTTTCTCTGCGGCGATGTTTTCTTGCTTTTGAGTAAACAATGCCCAGCGTCGATCGTCGATTAATCCTATTTCGCGCCCTAACGGGGTTAGGCGTTGATCGGCGTTGTCTGAGCGTAAGATCAATCGATACTCCGATCGGGAAGTGAGCATCCGATAGGGTTCACGCAGATCCTTTGTGCAAAGATCATCGATTAAAGTTCCGATGTAGCTTTGTTCACGCGGGAAGATTACCATTTCTTGATGGCGGCAGAATCGTGCGGCATTAATTCCAGCCACTAACCCTTGAGTCGCTGCCTCTTCGTAACCCGTTGTGCCGTTGATTTGACCCGCACAAAATAGACCGTTGATCTTCTTCGTCATCAAGGTTGGGTAACACTGCGTTGCTGGAAGATAGTCATACTCCACCGCATAAGCAGGACGCAGCATCGCGCAGTTTTCTAAACCGGGGAGCGATCGTAGCATTTGCAGTTGAATTTTTTCAGGCAGCCCCGTTGAAAAGCCTTGAATATACAGTTCTGGAATGTCGCGTCCTTCTGGCTCGATAAAGATTTGATGGCTCTCTTTGTCGGCAAATCGCACGATCTTATCTTCAATACTGGGACAGTATCGAGGCCCCTTCGCATCCACCCAACCTCCATACACAGGTGATAGATGCAAATTCTCGCGGATAATCCGGTGAGTTTCGGCAGTGGTGCGCGTCAAATGACAATCCATCGGTTCGCGTTCGACCCAAACTTCTGGATCGAAGCTAAACCAGCGCACTTCTGGATCGCTCGGTTGGCGTTCTAGGACATCGAAGTTTACCGATCGGCGATCGACCCGCGCAGGTGTGCCTGTTTTTAACCGTCCGGTTTCAAAGCCGAAGCGATTCAGCGTCTCGGTTAAGCCGATCGCCGCAAACTCTCCCGCACGTCCCGCGTCCATCGACTTGTTGCCGACCCAAATCTTGCCGCCGAGAAACGTTCCGGTCGTCAGCACAACCGCTTTGCACTCAAACGCTACACCGAAGTAAGTCTCAACGCCGATCACTTCATCGTTTGCGTTCAACACCAGATCCGTCGCCATGCCTTCTCGGATCGTCAGATTTTCCTGATTCTCAACGATATTCTTCATCACGGAGGCATATTCGCGCTTGTCGGTTTGCGCTCGTAATGCCCACACCGCAGGACCTCGCGACGAATTGAGAATTCGCTTTTGCAGATACGTGCGATCGGCGATTTTGCCAATCTCGCCGCCGAGGGCATCCGCTTCATGGACAAGCTGAGATTTTGCCGGGCCGCCAACTGCTGGATTACAAGGTTGCCAAGCGATTTTGTCGAGATTCAAAGTGAGCAGCAATGTCCGACAGCCTAAGCGTGCAGTCGCAAGCGCCGCCTCGCAGCCCGCGTGTCCGGCTCCCACAACGACAACATCATACGCATCAAGAAACTCTACGCTCATAACTCTCTCGGACGATCGGTGCAATCTCTATTCTAGAAGGCAAGTTGAAACTCAAGCAGGATACCGGAAATCTTAGGGAAATCTAGAATTAGGCATAAGAATAAGATACCGTATAAGTACAAGTGTCCTATGAATATGATGGCTGACCTCTCTCCTCCTAAACAGAAGCTGTTAGATTGGCTCGAAGACCACATCGATCGCTATCACTCTGTACCGTCTTACGATGAAATGGCAGTCGCATTAGGCTACAAGTCAAAAGACACAATACGCTACCATCTAGCGGATTTGAGAGATGCAGGCTACGTGGCTTGGAGAGAAGGAGCCGTAAAGTCACTGATCATTTGCAAGCCACGATCGCGCAACATTCCGATTTTGGGTGTAATTGCAGCAGGCGGACTGGTCGAAACTTTTGCAGAGTCAGAAATTGAAGAATATGTCGATGTTTCTACCTTGCCGCATTTTGCTGGAAAACGACGGCAGCAGATGAGTCAGTATTTTGCGCTACGGGTTCGAGGAGACAGTATGATCGGAGCCGCGATCGCAGATAACGATGTGGTAATTCTCAGAAAAGAACCGGAACCCCGCACAATCAAAAACGGCGATATTGTCGCAGCCCGATTTGAAACACAAACGACCTTAAAGCATTTGTTTTGGAGCGGTGATCAGATCTTCTTACAACCTGCAAATCCAAGCTATCCCGTCATTGAGAAACAAGCGGACGAAGTGACGATCGAAGGCGTATTTGTCGGCTTGGTACGCGGTTTAGTTTAACTGGAAATCACCTTCTGTTTAGCCCCCCAGGTAGAGATTCCCCTAATTTGAAACTGAAACAATAGAACCATCTGTCTCAAAGTGAATTCTATGACTTTCAGTTTCTTTGATTTAATCTGGGTGTTTTTCATTTTTTCTTCACTGCAACCGCTATGGCAACGGCGGCAAACTGAAACGAGACGGTACAACACGCTCAAAGACATCGAACGTAAGCGCAATAGCCGTGTGATTCTGCTGGTGCATCGTCAAGAGTCGATTAGCCTGTTGGGAATTCCGCTCTCTCGCTACATCACGATCGAAGACTCTGAACAAATCCTGCGGGCAATTCGCCTCACGCCGGCGGATGTGCCGATCGATCTGATTCTGCATACGCCCGGTGGACTGGTACTTGCAACCGAACAGATCGCACGCGCTCTGATTCGCCACCCTGCAAAAGTCACCGTGTACGTGCCGCACTATGCAATGAGCGGTGGAACGATGTTAGCGTTGGCAGCAGACGAAATTGTGATGGATGCTAATGCGGTGTTAGGCCCCGTTGATCCGCAGTTGGGCAACTTCCCCGCAGCCAGCGTTTTGAAAGTTGTAGAAGATAAGCCGATCGGAGACATCGACGATCAAACGTTAATCATGGCGGACTTGTCGCGCAAAGCGATCGCGCAAGTTCAGCGCTTTGTTCGTACCTTACTTAACGACACAGTTCCGAATCCAAAGATTGCGTCTGAGAAGGTAGAAGCGGTGATCGATGCGCTCACCACCGGAAGAGTTACACACGATTATCCAATAACCGTAGAAGAGGCATCAGAGCTTGGATTGCCGATCACCGTCGGACTCGATCGCGAAATCTACGACCTGATGGAACTATATCCGCAGCCTCAAGGCGGTCGTCCTTCGGTGCAATACATTCCGCTGCCTTATGAGCGCCGTCCTTCCTTGCCAGAGCCGAAAGGAAGACCGCTCCCAGAAGCAGCACGGCTTCGCGATTAATCAAACTGGCGTTTGATCAGGTGAAGTACCCCACCGCATGGCAGACTACCGTGTACACATAAGTCGATTGGTCTGTGATTGCTGAGAGCTTTCGCCCCCTAAATCCCCCACTCTGAGGGACTTTGAGGAAAAGAGAGTGTTCTAATGCAATGATTTCTTCAAGTTCAAAGTCCCCCAATTTGGGGGATTTATGGGGGCTGACCCCGATGGCAACGAGGCGACCCAGCAACTCAATCCAGTCCTCGACAATCTACAAGATTAATACCGCAACTCACTTGTCAGAAAGATCCAACGAGTCTGCGGAAGGATCACACGAAGCTGCGGAAAGATCACACCCCTCTGCGAAAAGGTCAAACGACCCTGCGGAATCCTACAGCGAGTCCGCGAAAACATCACATCAGACTGCGAAAAGATCACAGCCGATCGTGCTTTACACAAACTCCATCGTTGCTCAACTCACTTAAAGATTGCAAAAAGCACAACGATCGTCTTTCATGCCTGACTGTAATCGGGAATCTTGTCTTCAGATACTTAGATCCACAACACTCTAACAATGGCGACACAGAATACCAGCAACCGAGTCAGACCCGAAAGCTTAGAACAAGGGGAAGCCGTCCTTCATGGATTGCGTACCTTGAGCAACTATCAGCCCCTGCGCCGAGAAGCTTCGATCGTAGGCATCGAAGAAGCCTATGCAAAGATGCAAGCCGCACAAGAGAAAGAAGCCCGACTCAAAGCAGAATCTCGCATTGCCCTCGAAGAAGCCCGCATTGCAGAATGGGAATTCCACAACTGCATTCTTGAAGCCAAGGCAGCGGTGATTGCTCAATATGGTGCAGACAGTCCTCAACTGCAAACCGTCGGACTGAAGCGCAAATCGACGTACAAACGCCCCACTCGCCAAACGAAAACCGCCGAATTAGTCTAGTCCTTTTTTGGCGTGGCATATGCTATGGCAGTCCTAAATGACTCGTGCAACGCAAAGTCTGTCGTGCCCCCTAAATCCCCCAAATTTGGGGGACTTTGAAACTCGGAAAATTCCCTGCATTGGGGAAGTGCTTTCTCTACTCAAAGTCCCCCAGAATGAGGGACTTTGAGTAGAGAATCTGTTGCATCCACAAATCAATTTGGTATCAAAGTCCCCCAGAATGGGGGATTTAGGGGGCTTTCCAGAATTTCACAACTCAAATCGGATTGCTATATGTGCGATCGCATCGGAATTGATGCGATCGCATTTTTTACCCAAACATCACTAGCTGCAAATTCAAGTGCTCACCTTAAACATTTGCACCGATTGTTCCAGTGATTTCGCAACGCTGACCGTTTCTCTGAGTGAACTTGAAACGTCAAGCGATGAACTTGAGGTATGTTTCGCCACTTGAGCGATCGTATTCATCAACTGCGACACCCTATCTGAGGTACTTACCTGTGACACGGTTGCTTCTGAAATCGACTGCACAATCTGATCAATCTGATACGACACCTGCATAATCTGCTCTAAGCTCTGTTTTGCCGACTCCACGGATTCAGTCCCCGTCACCACCTGAGCGGTACTCTTCTTCATCGCGTTCACCATCTCGGCCGTTTCTTGCTGAATCGTCGTGACTAACTGCGAAATCTCATGCGTTGCCGCAGAAGCTCGACCCGCCAAAGCGCTCACTTCCTCTGCGATCGTGGCAAATCCCTGATGTTCCTCGGTACGGCTCGCTTCAATTCCAGCATTTACCGCCAACACATTCGTCTGCGTTTCGATCTGATTGATTAACAACACAGCTTTTGAGATTTGCTGAGCAGATTCTCCCAGCCGTTTCACCTTTTTCGCCGCTTCGCTAATCGATTGCCTTAGCTCGTCCATGCTCTCAGCCGTCTGATTCACAGCGAACTTACCCGCTTGTGCCGTCAGCGCTGCGGTATGACTCACTTCGGCAGCCTGCTTGGCGCGTTCTGCAACTGTGTAAATCGATCGCACCATCTGATCAAGATAGCTCAGCGTCACTTGAGTTTCTTCCGCTTGCTTGAGCGCATCTGCAGACAGCGATCGCACCGCACCCTCATGCTGGCTCAACGAAGCATTGACTTCTAAAGCACTATGTTTGACTTGTTTCACAATGCATTGGAGGCTTTCGACGATCGTGTTGAAAAAGTCAGCAACCGTCCCAATTTCTGCACCGTTCACGGCTGCCCGAACTGTCAAGTCACCGTGCGCCGCTTGTTCTGCTTGCTGCATCAATTCGAGCAGTTGCGCTTGCAAGACTTCTCGCTGCGCTTGACGGTCTTGAGCCAGAGCAGCTTGCGCTTGCGCTGCTTCGCGCTCAGCCGCTAACTTGACTTGCTCGATCGCGTATGCCAGATGCAGGGCAACTTGCATAAATAAACTGATCTCCGAGGGTTGCCACTGACGCGGCGCGCTGCATTGATGCACGACCAGCAATCCGATTAAGTTGCCTTCCACCACCATCGGCGCAACAATATTCGCTTTCACCTCGAAGGGTTCTAACTGTCCTCGGTAACACGGATCAAGATCTGCTTCAGCAATGTTCGGAATCGCATGAACCCGACCTGCGCGATACTTTTCGACATAGTGTTCTGCAAAACAAGGATCAGCAATTCTCGCGCCGAGCGCTGCTGGAAACTGCATTGCGACCGATTCAGCGATGACGCTGCCTTGCCAGTTCTCGTCAAAGAGATAGACGATCGCGCGATCGACATTCAGCAGATACCGAACCTCTTGAACTCCGGTTTGGACAATCTGATCAAAATCAATCGATTTGCGAATGTTGAAGGCGGCTTGATTAAGCTGCTGTAGCCGATCTACGTTTTTCGATTGTTCGCGCATCGAGTGTTCGATCGTTTCTGCCATGTGATCAATCACTTGACCAAACGCTGCAATCTCGTCGCTGCCTTTGACGTTTAGTCGGGTGCTGAAATCGCCATCTGAAAGTTTCCGCACCCGATTTTTCATCAGACTGATGCGACGAGTTAAAGCATTGGCAAGCAGGATGGCGATGAATCCAGAGGCGATCGCGGTTCCGCTACTCATGAGCAACACCCACAGGCGCGAAGGCTCCGAAATCTGCTCAGCAGGAGCGCTGAGAATAATGCGCCAGTTCAGCTCCGGTAGCTGCTCGATTGGGGCGATCGGGGCTTGAGTCAGAAACAAACGGCGCTGTGTTTGGTCGTTTGTCCAGAACTTACTTTGTAGAGTGCGTGAATCAGCAAAGCTGTTTAGGGTGCTTGAATTTGAGTTGGAAGCAATTACAAAGCGATTGGCACCATCAGCAATGCTATAGGACTGCGGCGCTATGGAAACGAGGTCTGCAAGGTTACGAGTGGGTAGAGTGGCTCGGACGATCACAATGGTTTTTCCGGTCGTACTCTCTTGGATAGGTTGGCTGAAATACAGCACCGTCTGGTTTTCATTTTCGATCGCAGCACTCACGCTCACTCGATTCGCTTTGAGTGCTGCCTGAAAGTAAGACTCTTGCGCTTGGTTAGGAATGATCTGCGGCTGAGTTTGCAGCAGAGCAGTTCCGTTTAGATCGAATATCACAATGTTGCTATAAGCGCTATAAGCCTGAGTTGCTCGATCGAGCGCAATGGCGCGATCGGCGGGAAGCAAGCTATCCCAAACTTTCGCATCATTCAGCATGGGAAGCGTTGCGATCGTGCTAATTTCTGCCTGTCGCTGCTTAATATAGTATCGGACGGCATCGCTCGTCATTCTGGCGCTGAGTTGCTGAAGCTCGATCGCTTGATTGACAGCATGATCGTTTAATCGATAGCTCACAACCCCCACCGCTAAAGTCGGCAGCATTCCAAGCGCGATCGCGATCGCAGCGACTTGATGTCTAAAGCTCAGGGGGCTAAAGCGGGATGACAGCGGGTTGGATGACTTTGAGGATTGGGCAGTTCCTTCTGCTGCATCAGCTGACGCAGCAGGAACAAAGCGCTGGAGCGAATCAATTTTGAACATAGTACAGGCATTCCTTAGAACGAATTCAGGAACAGAATCCACGCTGGGGTCTGAAGTGACGAATTGAATTCAGTATTTCTACGGTTTCCATTCGTTAGCAGAGATTGTGTCACTAATGCCTTACTCTGTCGAGAGTTTTTAGCGCATTCTTTTTCCAACTTCACTCTATAGACAATTTAGAAAAAAACTGTTATGCGACTTCGATCGTCTTGGGATCGCAGATTAAACAAACTCTGGATCTACCCTCACCCTAGCTCTCTCCTGCAGGAGGGGGAAACAGGAGTC
Source organism: Leptolyngbya sp. AS-A5 (assembly GCF_039962495.1). Classification (NCBI taxonomy): domain Bacteria; kingdom Bacillati; phylum Cyanobacteriota; class Cyanophyceae; order Leptolyngbyales; family Leptolyngbyaceae; genus Leptolyngbya; species Leptolyngbya sp. AS-A5. The sequence continues at coordinate 11,063 of NZ_JAMPLL010000023.1, forward strand.
TAGCTCCCTTCTCCCCAGCAGACCTGTTTCATTCTCCTCAAATGATTTTCTCATCTGCGTTCTAACCGATTTGCCCTCATTTCCAACCCTTCTCCCGCTACGGTGTATACACATCTCTTTCTCGCTGCGTTTGAGTCAGCTCCCTAAATCCCCCACGAGTGGGGGGCTTTGAAGCCAAAGCTTCGAATCGAAGTCCCCCAGAATGGGGGATTTAGGGGGCTGAAGCCGATGACAACGAAGTGAGAAGAAGATGTGTATACACCGTAGTCCGCCATGCGGTAGGGAGTGTCAAGTTTAGTGAGGCTTGTCTACTTAGCTTCACCCGGATCAAAGCATCTTATGGACTGAGTAAGATCAATTGCTGTGATTGCAGCGATCGTACCAACTCCAATGAAAGCGAAACTTCAGAGAGAATGTCTTTCACAGATCGCGTTTGATTGCCATCGCAAGCCTTGAGAAATGCAAACTCATCCTCGGACAAGTTAATGATTTGGTAGTCGTAGTTAAACAAACAGCGACTTTCCCAACCATCCATACAAGGGCTCCGCTCAGGAATAGCATTCAACAGCGCTTCGTCGCAACTCCAGTCCGATCGCGGTAACTCTCCTTTACTCAGAAAGAATTCATAGTGAGTCACGGACTCTGGATCGAGCAGTTCAATCAAGCGGTATCGTTCTCGATCGCTCAGTTGTTCTGCCCGTTCTAATAATTCGGGATGATTGAACAATCGCAACGCTTCCCACTGACGCGGATTAGAAAAGCCCAGGAATTCTAAGCCCGAAGCATCAATCAACTCAAACAGGGTATGAATGTTGTAGTCGACTTCTTGCGGATGCACATACATATCAGCAAAACATTCATCTCGCGTATTTTCCATCGACCAGCGCTCCTGCTCCCGGCGCACCAGACGATTATTCGGAGGCAACGACGCGAAAAGTTGTCGCCCGATCGCGACTCCTTCCCGATAATTCGAGCGATCCGACTGCAACAGCGCGATCGCTTCCTGCATTAGCTGAATTTCATGTCGCCCCAATTCTGAATACACAAAGATGTGCATCAATCCACCGGGCGCAAGTTTGGCAGAGAGCGATCGAATCCCCCGAATCGGATCGGGTAAATGATGCAAAACCCCGACGCAGTTGATTAAGTCAAACTGTCCTGGCAATTGATCCGCATCGTAAAGGCTGAGGTGATGGAACTCGACGCGATCGGCTCCCGATCGTTGACAGCGTTCTTGTGCAACCGACAAAGCTCCCGAACTCAGATCGATTCCAGTGACATGAGCCTGGGGATTTAAGTGAACGAGATATTCAGTCCCTACACCTGTTCCACAGCCTGCGTCTAAAATTCGGACATCTTGGCGAGTTGGTTTTTGTCCGGTGCAAAAACTATAAGCAGCAAGCCAATTCCAGCGCCAGTTATATCCGGGCGGTGGCTCATCTAATAAAGGCTCTGGGGGAAAAGGATACGTATTATAAAGCGCAGCAACCGCAGCACTAATCGTTTGAGAGTCTGACATAGTTAGGAAAAATCACAGCAAGCCGATATAGATCTAGTCTCTCATTCGATGCGCCCCTGTGACGGGAAACCGTCCTGTTGCGAATCGATCGAGATTTGCCACAATGGACGTAAGCGGAACCGATCAGGCTACACAAAAAATCATGGATAACAATAATTGGATCACGCAGCTTCTGATGTTGGGTGTGGGGACAACTTCTCTGGTTACCGAAAGACTCAAACAAGTGGGTGATCAGTGGGTAAAAGACGGCAAGCTAGACCCTGAGCAAGCAAAGGGCTTTGTTGATGATTTGATGACTCAATTGAAAACCGAGCAGGGCGGATTTGAAGCTCAGATGCAGCGTCAGCTTCGCAATATGCTGATGGATCTCGGTGTACCGCGTCAAGCCGAGATGGATGAATTGCGGGGACGACTCGATCGCTTAGAACGCCAACTGCGCGATTTAGAAAATAAGCTCTGGAAATAGTGTCAGAATTAGAAAGCACATTCGAGAGGACTGATCGATGAGAGAGATTTTGATCAGTTTTGGTGTAATGGTGGTTTGCGTAGTGCTGCTGATTGTGGCACAAGTAACGGGTTCGCGGGACAGTGCGATCGCGGCAAACCTAACCGAAACCGAGACTGCTCCTGTTGTTCAAGTGGCTCAAGCTGCTGATCTTAAACCTATGACAACTCCTAACGCAGAGAATAAAGAAACGGTCACAACAGCTTCTGGACTGAAATACACCGAGGTTGTTGAAGGAACGGGCGCGACGCCCCAAGAAGGTCAAGTTGTGACGGTGCATTATACGGGCACGTTAACCGACGGAACGAAGTTTGATAGTTCCCGCGATCGGGGTCAGCCGTTTAAGTTCAAGATCGGCGTGGGTCAAGTGATCAAGGGCTGGGATGAAGGAGTCGGCACGATGAAAGTCGGCGGACGAAGAATGCTGGAGATTCCACCAGACTTAGGTTATGGCAGTCGCGGCATTGGTCCGATTCCACCGAATGCGACACTGCTCTTTGATGTGGAATTGCTTAAGGTTGGCTAAGTCGCAATTTAGTGATTTTTCAGGCTCTTCAGTGTTAGTGCTGGAGGGCTTATTTTTATAGCGAAATGCTTGATGACACAGAGCCATCGAAGCGCTTTAATCGTTCGTCTTCACATCTGATGATGGTCAAATCTTTTAAGAAGTGTTAAATTATGTATCGTAATCTTTCTTTTGAAAGAGGGAATGGACATGGAGAAAAAGGCAAAGTTTGGGTTTACCAATTTCGCTGAAAGCTGGAATGGTCGCTTGGCTATGCTTGGCTTGGCGATCGGTCTTGCGACTGAGCTAATGACCGGAAAAGGCATCCTTGCTCAGTTGGGCTTGATGTAATTCTCACTGGGTTTATCGTTATGCGCCTGGGGTAACGTTACTCCAGGTTTTTTAGCGCCTTTGCCACCAAACCACACCAGCACTCACAAAGCCGAATAAGGGCACAAGTCCTAATGCTAAAAATCCAATCAGCACAGCTTGTTCATTGGTGAGAACAATGCGGCGATTTCTCACTTCTTTTGGGCGAATGGAGAGCGGTTGGAGTTGGTCTTGACTCAGCCAGGTAACGGAATTGAGAAAAACATCGCCATTAAGCTGCTGATTGAAAAAGCCGTTGACGACAAAGGTGGAATTGCCGAAAATGATCATTCTCGCGGGTTTGGCAGGTAAGGCTGTGGGGCTTGGAGAAGGGGAGGCAGTCGGGCTTGGACTAGGGGAGGGAGACGGGGAAACAGTCGGCGTAACGATGCGTTCAAGCGCAACTCCGATCGCTAAGGGCCCTGGTCGATCGCCGCCGTCTAGCTTAAGGGGTTGCTGCTTGATGTTGGATTCTGCCCAGCTTTGGGGATCGGTTAGCAGAAGTGGGGTCGCTTGAATGCCTGGGGTCTGGGTAATGTCGATCGGACGTGCGATCGGGTAGAACGAAATACCGTTGCCAAAGTCTTTGGTGATAGGGTGAGCACCGTATTGCGTTACGACAGACACAGCGGGGCCTGCGTTGGTTAATCGCTGATCGGGTGCGTTAATGGCAATGCGATCGTCGAGTTTGACTCCCCAAGTTCCAAGCAGCGCATCGAGACCCGATTTAATGTTGGGATCGATCGCAATGAGCAAATTTCCACCCTGATTTGAGTAATCTTGGAGGGCTTTCACTTCACCTTCTGCCAGGGCGCGAGTCGCACCGACAACGAGAACCACAGAAGCATCCGCTGGCACTTTCCCCAGTTGAGCCAGATTGAGCGGTTCGCTGGTAAAGTTCTTTTCTTCTAAAGCTTTGACTGAGTTAGAAATCGCCCCTTCTCCGTCTGTGAGCGATTTTTCTCCGTGACCTTGAAGGAAATAGGCTTTAGATCGTCGATCGCTGGTAATCTGCAAAATTCCATTCGTGACACGATTTTCAGAAAGTCTAGCTTGCGAGGAAATGCTTTGCAGAAATTGTCGGCGTTTACTCGATTGCAGTTCGATAAACACATCCCGATTATCACCCGCATTCTTAATGCCAAACGCCTGCGCTAGGCCCGGATTTGTCTGAGGATCAACGTACTCAAAGGTAAATTTCGGCGTTCTGCGCTGATAGTTTTCGAGCAAATCGATATCTTGAGGATTGCGATCGCCGGAGAACACCCAAACCTTTACGCCTTGCTGCATTTCTCGCAAAACTTGCTGAGATTCGGGCGACAGCGTGAACAGTCGAGATTCGGTTAAATCAATTCGTTGTACGGATCGGACTGCGAGGAAGTTAATCAAACCAAGAATCACGAGAACCGCGATCGTACTCACGATCGCATTGGTGCTGGCTTGCGTCGATCGTCTTCTCCAAAAGCTCGGCTCTAATGGATCTTTGAAGCGTCCGATTAGTAACATCCACAAGCCGATTACTACAATTCCTGCGATGATCAATCCGGTTGGAATCGCTCCCCAAGCTCCAGAGATAATCCCAGCGGAAATGCCTGCAAGAATTAGCATTGCGCCCGGTAGAATCAGAAATTTTACGAAATTTAAGCGTCTTTTCATAACACTAGGAACGCTGGAAACGGAAGGTATCGATCGATTGAGCCGTCAGAAAAATTCCAAGAAAAATGTAGCTTGCAAACACGACAAGACTACTGGTATCAACAATGCCTTGGATCAGGTTTGTATAGTGTTTTAGTAAGGATAAATGTCCGATCGCTTCTCCAATCGCACCCCCAAAATTTTTTGCCACTAAATCCACAACCCACAACGCCATCACTAACGCGAATGTGAAAATTGCAGCAACGATCGTACTATCTGTTAGAGATGACATAAACATTCCTAACGACAAGACTGCTCCAGCCAGTAGAAGCAACCCAGCATGACCCAGCAATAGAACATTAAGTTGAATCGGTGGATTAATATTTGAGAGCGCGATCGCTTCGTATAGCAGTAACGGTAATGACATCGTAAAGAAAAACGTCATCACACCCAGTAATTTCCCCACTGCAACCGCCCAATTCGTTAAGGGTGATGTCGCTAGCAATTCTAAGGTGCCGCGCTTGCGCTCTTCTGCATATAGCCCCATCGATAGAACGGGTAATACAAACAGTGATAGTGAACCAATCACTCCTAAGATCGTGCGGATGAATTCATAAGGGATGTCGATCGGAGCCGTTCTAATTCCTGCGGCGGCGGCTTGATCGTACTGGGCTGCCTGTTGGATCACTCCATCGAGCGTTACTGTAAACAGAAAGCCAGAAATCAGCCAGAACACGGCTGCGATCGTATACGCTAAGGGCGACATGAAGTAGCTGAGCAATTCTCGCCGATAGATCGCCAAAGTGTTGAATAGAACTGTCTTCATGCTTCTGGCTCTCCCTCAATCGCGTCTTCTACAGGTTTCTCTTCGGTCGTTAGCTCTAAAAACACATCTTCTAAGCTGGCTTGCATTCGCCGCATCTCATACAGTCCAACGCCGTTTCGCACTAGGACACTGGCAATCTCCCGTCCTGGTTCTGTGTCGGACTGCGATATTACACGAATGCGGTAACGTTGATCTGACCCTGAAAGTTGCTCGATCGATTGCACATTTTCAACTAAGTTTAAGCACTGCTCGATCGCGTTCCAATTGCCCTCCACATCTAACTCGTAGCCCAAACCGCGATTGAGTTGCGCCATTAACTGATCCGGCGTATTGGTTGCGACGACTTGACCGCGATTAATAATCGTGACGCGATCGCAGGTCATACTCACTTCTGGCAGAATATGCGTTGAGAGAATAACGGTGTGATCGCCCGCGAGTTGCTTGATTAAATTCCGCACTTCGATAATTTGGCGTGGATCAAGTCCGACCGTGGGTTCGTCGAGAATAATTACAGGGGGATCATGCACGATCGCTTGAGCAATTCCGACCCTTTGTCGATACCCTTTAGACAGCTTACGAATCAGCGTTTTGCGCTTGTCTACTAATCCGGTTTTTTCTAATGCGGTTTGAATTCGAGTCGGACGATCGCCCGCACTCACGCCCTTAATCTGCGCGACAAAGTTGAGAAATCCCTGAACTGTCATCTCAGGGTAAAGCGGCGGCGTTTCCGGCAAATATCCGATCTTCTGCCGCACCGCCATCAAATTCTCATGCACCTCAAACCCTGCAACTTTTGCCGTTCCTCGGCTCGCTGGCAGATAGCCTGACAGAATTCGCATCGTGGTGGTTTTTCCAGCACCGTTAGGCCCTAAAAAACCGAGAATTTCGCCTGCCTCGACCGAAAAAGTTACATCCTCGATCGCTGCGGTTGAACCATAAACTTTGCTGAGATGCTCAACTTCGATCATAAACCTGAGAGAACTAGGGTCGCAGTCTCGTAGAGTAGCAAAGTTTTGCCGCGACTGCCTGCATTTTGACGCAAACCGATACGATTTGCTCTCAGCCTTTCTCAAAATTGAGATCAGCGATCGGATGCACTGTTTTAGTGGTCGCGATTGCAATTTCAGTTCTCGCGATTGCAATTTCAGTCCTCGCGATTGCAATTTCAGTTCTCGCGATTGCAATTTCAGTCCTCGCAATTGCTGTTTCATACCAAATTGATTTTTGAGTGCGACAGATCCTTCGCCCCCTAAATCCCCCACGCGTGGGGGACTTCAAGCCAAATCTGTTTCGGATTCTCAAAGTCCCCCAGTATGGGGGATTTAGGGGGCTTCCAAGATCTGTCGCATTAATAAATTGATTCGGTATCAGTGATTCGGAGAGCAATTTCAGTGCTCACGCTCCTTCCTAAACTTCTTCTCAAATCCTGGCAAATCGCCGCACTGCCAACACACTACCCACAAATCCAACCATTGCGCCAAACGCCAATAGAATCAACGGCAGCGTGATCGCCTCGATTGGTCTAACTGCCCCAGTCGTCAAAAACTGCACAAACTCCGCTTGTCCGCTCAATTGATGCCGGATAAATTTCCCGATCGCCTGAATCAGCATAAAAGCGATCACCGATCCTGCAATCCCAAACACCACACCCTGAGTCAGAAACGGCAAATAGATCCAGCTTCGAGTTGCGCCGACAAGCTGCATCACTTCAATCTCTTTGCGACGCGCCAACACAATCAATCGAATCGTCGTATTGATCACCGCGATCGCCGTTGCGGTCAGCAACCCAATAATGGCTGTACTCATCGAGTTAAAGCCCCGACTCAGTTGAGCCATTCTCTGAACCGCTTCGCTCACATACTGAACCTCTTCGATCCCACGAATGTTCTTTAATTTTTCCGCTAAAGCCGGAACCGCCTCAGACGATCGCGCCTTCACCCGTAACTCATCCACCAGCGGATTGCCTTGAAGCTGCTGCGTTGCATCTTTTAAGTTTGACAAACCCAACTCTTGCACCAAACCACTCCAGGCTTGCTCTTTAGAAACATCCTGCACCGAAGCCACTTCCGGCAGTTTTTCCACCACCGATCGCAGCACATCCGCCGCCACCCCAGTTTCTAAATAAGCAGAAACCTCAAGCTGACTGCCAAACTGAGTCAGCAAGCTCTCCAACTGCCAAGAAGCCTGTAAACTCATGCCAAACAAAAACAGCAGCACCGTCACCATACTCACCGCTGCCCAATTCATCCAGCCGCCACGCCGCAAGCCCAGCCACGTCTCACGCCACAAATAATCGAACTTGGTGAAGAACCGAAACATCCTCCTCCTCCCACAAAACAATTTTCACAGTGCGACCCCCTTGTAACATTCAGAATTAAAACCAGCATCCGGATTACCCACTGAATTCGTCACCCATTCGCTAAAATAGAACCAACACGGAATCACTCCGACCTTTGAACCTCAGTTTTAGGTGACACATCCCATGCCCTCCTCAGTTTTGGTCGAGAAGAAGAAATTAGACAATCCACCGTTACAGATGCACCACATGGGCGATCGCGTGTTGCGTCAGCCTGCAAAACGAGTGGCGAAGGTGGATGATGAAGTGCGCGAAATCGTCCGGCAAATGCTGCAAACCATGTACAGCGAAGACGGCATCGGGCTTGCGGCTCCTCAAGTCGGCATCCACAAGCAAATCATCGTCGTAGACATCGAGCCAGATAAACCCGAAGTTCCGCCGCTGGTGCTGATTAATCCCGTGATTAAAAAATCAGGCACGACAACCTGTAGTGGTCAAGAAGGCTGTCTCAGCATTCCCGGTGTATATCTCGATGTCGAGCGCCCGGAAGAAATTGAAGTTTCTTTCAAAGACGAAACCGGACGGATGAGAACCTTGGCTGCTGATGGATTATTGTCGCGCTGTATTCAGCACGAAATCGATCATCTGAATGGTGTTCTGTTTGTCGATCGCGTCGAAAACAAACTTGCGCTGAACCAAGAACTGAAAAAACGCGGCTTCTCAGCAAATGATGTCCGTCCCGTCGGATAATAAAGACTAAACAAGCCGTCAGCACTCCTGACGGTTTTTCAGTCTTAGAGGAAAGAATTATGATAATGACACCGAAAAGCGGTTTATTTCTGGGCATGTCCTGTGTTGCCGCGATCGCAGCAGTCGGGTGCGTGTTTGAACTCACATCCGGAAAGCCTGAATATGGAACTGTAGTCACCGGAGCGATTTTGGCGATTAGCGCACCGCTGACGATCGTCAGCTTCATCGTCGCAGTCGCCGATGCAAGAGCCAATAATCAATAGAACGATAGAAAGTTCTAGAGTTTCCCGACCGCTCAAATCCAAACGAGATCGGAAGGCTGAAGCCCTATCTTGAATAACGTGCTGGAAATTATCATCATTTCCCTGGTTTTACTGTATGGTTCTAGCGAACGCTTACTGCTTGAACTCCTCCCATGACGGGCGAAATTAGTCCGATCGCTTGCCTGCGGCAACTGTCGATCGACGATCCTGCAGATCCCAAATTACTGGTACATTCCCTACCCATCGACGCAGTAATCGCGATCGGGCGTGATCCTCGCTGTCAAATTGTCGTCGATCCGCTGCGGTTTGCCTCGGTTTCGCGTCGTCATGCTGAAGTGCGACCCAGTGAACCGAATGCCGGGGAACGCCCAGCCTGGTGGATTTGTGACCTCAACAGTTCTAATGGCACCTATCTAAATGGACAGCAATTGCGAGGATGTCAGCTTTTGCAGTCGGGCGATCGCGTGTCTTTGGGCAATGATGGGCCTGAATATATTTTTGAGTATCTGGTAGAGTTCAATCGCGAGGTCGCAGTGGCGACTCAGCAAGAAGCAATTTCTCCGTCTCTAACTCCAGCCGATTCCGTAACCTTGACGCAACTGTTTCCGATCGTTTCCACCGGACGAGAACTGACGCACAAAGCCTTCCTGGTTCCGAGTGTGGTGACGATCGTCTTTGTCGTGGGCTTATTCGTTGCGGTCGGACAGCCTTTATTATTTAACCGTCTATTAGCAGGTTACATTGCCCTAGTCGGATTTTATTTCGTCTATCGACTGTGCGGAAAGCGCAAGCCTTGGTGGGTGATGGCTCTCTCGGCAATGGGAACCTATTTCTTACTCCGGAGTCCCGTCTTACCGCTATTTGTCGCACTGTTTCGAGAAGTGCTGCCTGGACAAGTTCCAACCCCCGGAGAACCAATCAATCCGTTGATGTTATTCATTCGGATGTTCTTTGGCGCGGGACTCATGGAAGAACTGCTAAAAGCACTGCCGTTAGGCGCGTTGTTTCTACTTGGGCGCGTTCTGCCTGCTCCATGGAACGATCGTGTCGGCATCCGGGAACCTCTGGACGGCATCCTTCTAGGAGCAGCATCCGCCGTTGGCTTTACCCTAATAGAAACTTTGGGGCAATACGTTCCCGACATGATCCAAACAACATCGCTGCAACTCGGAACCGGATGGGATCAACTGCGTGGCTTACAAGTGCTGATCCCGCGGTTATTAGGCGCAACTGCAGGACACATGGCGTATAGCGGTTACTTTGGATACTTCATAGGGCTGGCAGTCCTAAAATCGCGCCAAAGCTGGTTGATCCTGTTGATCGGTTATTTAACCGCGTCTGGACTTCACGCTCTCTGGAACGTTATGGGAAGCGTCAGCGAAATTCTTTTGGCATTAGTGGGAATGGTGTCTTACGCCTTTCTGGCTGCCGCAATCCTTAAAGCCCGGAGCATATCACCCACGCGATCGCAGAACTTCGCTACTCGCCTAAAATCCTAGCGCGACGAAAAACTCTATCCTGCGATATACACCGAACAACTTCTGACTTGGACTTAAGTAAGAAGTTGTTTACAAGTTTGAGCATTAGGCTCGAATTACAGGTATTTCCACGCCTGCATCGCCATTAAACTCAAACGATAATCATTCGACTATGACTTTGAATCCACGCCTTGGCGCAAGTGCGCCAAAAGCAGCGCTAAAACTCTTTTTACCGCTGTCACTTATTTCAATCGCGCTCGTTGCAGGTGAACTCAAGGCGAATGCACAAGAACCCAGCACAGTTAAAGCTGCTACCCGTTCTGTTGCTTCAAATGGTGCAGCATCATTGGGTCAACCTGCGATCAGCATCAATCAGCTTCCTGTAAGCCAAGGATTTGCGGCTGATGCTCGCTTTACGGTGGCACAAACGACACCTTCTACACCGAGCGAAATTGCTCCGGGTCGATCGGTTCCGGGAAACACTCCTGCGGGCAATCCGACAAACCCCGCAGATACGACACCGAGCAATACCACTCCGAGCACGACACAAGATGCAACACCCGTTGCACCCGCCACCACGCCTTCTGGTACGACCACAACACCGGGCGGCACGACCACCACGCCTGAAACAACGCCTTCTGGCACGACCACCACGCCTTCTGGTACACCGACAACACCGGGCACGACTACCACGCCCGACACCACAACTCCTGGGACAACCCCTGGAACCACGCCAACTAGCGAGTTTGCGCCTGGTCGTGCGACCCGTTCCGGTTCTAGCTACGTCGGAGTCGGCGGCAACATTGGAATTGGCGACGGCGACATTGCTCTAGGTGAAGGCAGCTTTGCGTTATTAAGCAAAATTGGCTTAACGCGGAATTTCTCGGTTCGCCCATCTGTGTTGTTTGCTGACGATGTAGCGATTCTTCTGCCTATCACTTATGACTTTAGCTTCGGTGAAAGTGTAACAGGTGATTTAGGATTTACGGCGGCTCCCTTTTTGGGAATCGGTGCAGCCATTTCGACAGGTCGCGGCGGTGATGTCGGTCTGCTGCTGACAGGTGGAATTGATGTGCCCATTTCGTCGCAGTTTACGGCAACGGCTTCGGTGAATGCTTCTGTGACGGGTCAAGCTGCAGTGGGCGTTCTTCTGGGAATTGGCTATAACTTTGCAGGCTTCTAGTCGCAAAGGTTAATGCTCGATCGCTCTCTAGATTTTCCTTAAAATTTAGAGAGCGAATTTTTTATTTAAAGCGTGAATTCAGCAAATTCGTCATCTGTTGCGGGTTGTGTTGTTCTGACTGTTGCAGATTGGTATTGCTGAGTATTAATTAGTTCATTGAATTTGAGATGCGAATTTTGCTGTATTAGATTCAATGCGGTCATAAAATCGCGAATAGTCTCGCCTGGAGTGAGTCGCGTTTCAGTTCCGACTCTGCCACTCCGTACTGCTGCGATAAATCGAGAAATTTCATCCGAAGTTAACTGCTTGTTCAACTCATAGTGAGTAAAAAAGACGATCGCAATTCGCTGCAATAACCCCTGAAGCTCAGAATCATTCAGCGGGTCAAGATGAATCACTGGAGCGCTAGTGTCGATCGCATCCGATTGCACCACGCGACTTTGCGCCGTTCGACGCTGCCAAGCCGGATCACTATACAATCCCCGTCGCGGATCTTCTAAAAACTGCGGTGTTCCACCAATCAACGTTCCTAAGTGACTGACTTTACCCTGCATCGCATCGTTGAACATTGCAAGGAGCTTATCGTAATTGTTTTGACGTGCGATCGCAGTTGGAATCTTCGATAAATGCACCACTTCATCGAGAATCACAATCAAGCCTTTGTAATCAATATCTGCCGCAAATCGAGCGATTAATTTAATGTAGTCATACCAAGAATCGTCATCAATGATTACCCGAACCCCTAACGCTGCTTTTGCTTCGGTTTTGGTTGAAAACTCTCCTCGTAGCCAACGCAGTGCCGATTCTTTTTTCGTGTCATCATTCGATCGATATCCCGTCCAATACGCAATAATCACCGTCGCGAAATCAAACCCATTGACTAGATCTGCAACATCCTGAGTTACTAATCGAATTCGCGCTTCGACTTGCTGATCAAAGCCTTCTTCATTCGGCTTCATTCCGGTTTCTTGTGCCACTTGCGCTTGAATTGCCGCGATCCAGCGTTCCAGAATAATCGTCAATGCCCCGCCTTCAGGACGGCTTTTAGTCGCCAAATTTCGCATCAGTTCACGGTAAGTTGCGACTCCTGCCCCTTGGCTTCCCGTTAAGCGTCGATCGGGTGTGATGTCCGCATCTGCAACCACAAATCCGCTTTCCATCGCCAAATTGCGAATCAGTTGCAGCGTGAAACTTTTCCCGGCTCCATACCGCCCAATCACAAATCGAAACGCCGCACCGCCATTCGCGATATGCTCAAAATCTTGGCGGATTGCGGCAATTTCCTTTTCGCGTCCCACAGCAATATGCTCTAACCCCACTCGTGGCACAACGCCTGCACTTAGAGCATTGACTAAGGCAGTTGAAACACGCTTTGTAAGTTTAGGCTGAGACATAAGACTAGGATAGGAATTCAGAGTCTTAGAGTAGCACTAAAGCTTACGATCGACGAATTGCAAATCAGAGCGGCTTACTCGCTGCAAATCTCAATCTGACGTAATCCGCAAACCACTGCCCCGAATCGTCACATAAGTCCGGCTGCAATCGGGCGATCACTTCATCTAAGAAACTCTCACGTTCGGAGGGTGCGATCGCTTGTGTAAAAGGATTCGCAAAGGTTGCAAGCCATCCTCGAATCCCAGTCGGAAGCGGAGTCGGGCGGGGAATTAGAGCGATTCTGTTAACGATAAATCCTTGTGCCTCTAATTGGGATTGATAGTCTTTGATCGTGGGAAAGTACCAGGGATTAATTTGGTCTGAATCAATTCCGCGCTGTTGCAATGCAGCGTGTAAAGCGGTGACGATCGTGACGACATTGCGATCGCCGCCAAACTCAGCGACAAATCTTCCTCCTGGTTTCAATGCCTGCCATACGCCCTGAATCACTTGATCCGGTTGCTTCATCCAGTGCAAGGCAGCGTTACTAAATACCGCATCAAACTCACTGATGAAATTAAGCTCGTGAGCATCGATAAGATGAGCTTCTAATCCTAGCGATCGTGCTGCATTAATAAAGTCTGCACTAGAGTCTACGCCAACGACTTCACAGCCCAACTCTTGCAGTTTCAGCGTCAAAGCCCCGTCTCCGCATCCCAAATCTAGAATTCTTTCTTCTGGTTTCGGGTTCAACCATTCAACAACAGGCATTCCTAAATCAGAAACAAAGCGAGCGTTCTTGGCATATTTCTCAGAATTCCAGGTTTGACTCATAGTCTTCTTGGTTGCCACATTCAATTCGGCAAAAAATCATCATCGAGAATTGCTGCAATCTCATAGGGACAACCGATTGGAAACGTCGCTAAGGGTAAGCTTGTCTCAGCTTTCGCCTGTTTTGTCGCTCTGGTGTAGGACTCAGCCAGAATCGCTTCAAGATAAGGCTTGAGGCTGGGAGAATCTTGAATATCATCTCGAAGGCGATATCGATGTTCTAATAAACTCGATTCCCAGCTACTACTGCGCTTTTCAGGCTGATACTGCCATTTCAGTAGATGCAGCAACACGACTAAGTTGCTTTTTAGGCTACGTCGCTGCCTTCGTGCCATGTCCTGAATTTCATCGAGCAAATTTTCCCAATCGATACTGTCATAGTCGCGATCACGGAGACGCTCAACGGTTGTCTCAACCCACTGAACGTAATCCGTCTCGTAAAGCGGTTTTGCCTGAGTCATGAGTTACTCCGGTTGTTGAAGTTGGCGCTGGATACGATCGCTTAACTGACTATGCTTTGAAGCAAGCCGCGCTTTTCCAGCGGCTGCCCAGTCTTGCAGAAAATCAATCTGTTCTTTGGCAGTCCGTGCTAGTGGCACGATCTGACTTGCCGCTTCCAGAATGTCATCGGTCATAAAGTCGCGATTCTGACTAAAACCAATGTGCATCGCTTCAATTAAAGTCTGTTCGATCTCAGCTCCTGAGAAATCTGGTGTTTCGTAGGCTAGTCGATCGAGATCATATTGCTTCAAATTGTGCGGACGCAGGCGAGAAAGATGAACGGAAAAGATCGATCGCCGTTCTTCCTGCGTCGGCAGTCCCACAAAGAAAATTTCATCAAATCGCCCTTTTCTTAGCATCTCTGGTGGAAGCGCTTGAATATTGTTGGCGGTTGCAACCACGAACACCGGCGATTTCTTCTCCGCCATCCAGGTAATAAAAGTTCCGAACACCCGACTGGTCGTGCCTGAATCGCTGCGACCATCCACCCCAGAAAAGGCTTTATCAATTTCATCGATCCACAGCACACAGGGGGCAAGCGCCTCGGCAAGCTGAATCATTTGGCGAGTGCGCGATTCTGACTCCCCAACTAAGCCACCGAACAATCGTCCTACATCCAAGCGCAGTAACGGTAAATGCCAATGGTGCGCGATCGCTTTTGCCGTCAGCGATTTGCCCGTTCCTTGAATTCCAACTAGCATCAAGCCTTTCGGATGCGGCAGACCGTATTGTCGAGCGCGATCGCTAAATGATCCGCCTCGTCTGAGTAGCCAATCTTTTAAGTTATCCAATCCTCCAATATCTGAAATATCTTCTTTGGCTGGATAGAAATCGAGAATTTGAGTTTGGCGGATGGTTTGGCGCTTTTCCTCAAGAATCAGTTCAACATCATCCGGGCGCAGTTCACCGTGGAGCGCGAACGCCCGTGCCAGAACGCGCCGAATTCGCTCGATCGATAATCCCTGGCACGATCGCACCAATTCATCCAATGTCTTATTCTCAAGTCGCTGACCTGTTGCACTGAGAAGCCGTTCAATCTCAGTTTTGATCTCCGTTGCACCCGGAAGCGGAAACTCTAACACGGTCAGCACTTCGCTCAAATCATCAGGAATCGAAATTTGAGACGATAACAGCACCAGATTTTTGGGCTGAGATTTCAGCAATCGAGCTAGATTTCTCAGTTTCCGCGAAATCGAAATATCTTCTAAAAATCGGTGAAAGTCCCGCAAAATGAAAACTGCGGGCGCACTCATCGGCAGTTTTTCAACAAATTCAAGCGCTTGCAGGGGATTGCGTTTTCCAAATCCGACATCGTTGGGATTGCCTTGATAGCCATCGACAAAATCCCAGATATAGACGGCACGATCGCCTTGTGCTTTCGCAGTTTGAGCGATCGCGGCTTCGACTCGTTCTTCCTCACGAGTTGGAATATAGATAATCGGATACCGCGCCCGGATTAGCAGGTTGAATTCGTCGCTAAAACTCATAAATAGCTTGATGTTGTACGGTCTTTCTTCTACCGTACAACATCAAGCTAATTGAGATGACCCTTCAACGTCTGTAAGGCTGCCCAACGGCTATCAATCCCTGGATTTTTAATCTCGTCCACTACTTCAATGCCCTTACAGTCTTGCTCACAGAGTTGGCGCTGGGGAATTTCGAGCGAAAGCTGCTCATACAGCCAAGCTTCTGGATCAAAGTAACCGTTCGGCGGCAGCGCTTCAACCAGATCGTCCATTGAAAGATCGCGATCGAGCGGCAGTTCCTCCAGTTGATCAGCCGTCTCATCGAGCCAAATCATCTCGCTCGACTCGATCGCTAATCGATGATTAAACTGCTGCAAACAGCGATGACAGGTTAAAGTGACGATCGTTTCCGCCAAAGCAGAAACTTCGAGAAAATTGCCTTGATGCGTAATTTTAATCCAGCCTTGAACTGGAGTCAGAGTTTTCAGATCTTCGAGGAGCGTCTTGAACTCGATCGTCTGCGTGTGCTCAGGGCAATGAATCAGGCGGGGAATATGAATAGCTTCCATACGGCTTGATGCTGAAGGGAACGATCGCAAATGAGCGATTCACACGGAAAAAGCGGAAAACTTGCTTGTACAAATCCCCCGCTTTCTTAGTCTAACGAATTTTATCCGAACTATACTTCGTCTGAACCAGAGCCAGCGAGACGAACCACCAATCGCCGATCGGGTTCTTGACCCCGACTGTAAGTTTCAATGTGATCGCTGCTTTGAAGAATCGAATGCACCTGACGACGCTCGGCTGAAGAAAGCGCTTTAATTTCGTACTCTTCACCGGTTTCTCGCACTTGATTGGCGGCAGATTCAGCGATCGCAGTCAGTTCCTTCAGTCGCTGATCGCGATAGCCATCGATTTCGATCGTGTAAGCAATCTGCTCTTCTTGACCAATATTCAGAATCGCACTTGCTAAATACTGAATCGAATCAAGAACCGCGCCATTATTACCGAGTAGCGCTTCGATCTGAGCAGGCTGGAGGGAAGTATGGTCGATCGTCAACCAGCAACTTTTCTCAGCAAAGGTATTTCGCACTTCCGTGGTTACGGTTGCAGGAAAAGCAGCCAGCTTCAGAAAAGTTTCGAGCCACTGCTGTCCCCGTTGCTGCAATTGAGTTTCAGCCATACGTCCCAACTATGCCTTCTTCTTACGACCAGGTTCAAACGGGAGCGGATCATCGCCATCCGACTTTGCACTTCCACCGCTAGCTTTCGCAGTTGCCCCAGCTTCCGCTTCGACTAACTTCTGAAGATTTTCAGGTAACGGTTCACGCGACAGAAGGAAGGTTTGAGCCGTCTGGAAAATGTTCGCGATTACCATGTACATCAGCACACCAGCAGGCAAGGGGAAGAACAAGAACATTCCAGAGAAGATCACAGGCGTAACTTTGTTGATAGTGTCTTGCTGAGGATTGCCTGTCGAACCTTGTCCCGAAATCAACTGGCTGATGTAAAGGCTGAGTCCAAAGAAAACCACCATACCGATGATGTCCCAGTGGAAGGTGCCATCTGGATCAACTGCACCGACTCGCCCAAGCTGATCGATAAACAAGAAGCCTTTGTCCGCAGCCAATCCAGGAATAAATGCCTGAACCGTCGCATCTCCCGGCTGAAGCGCTTCGATCGTGCCGTCTTCGTTAATCTTGATGCGCTCAGCGCCAGTCGTGGCTTTCAGTCTCGGCGTTAGGCTGCTGCTATATTGCGCTTCCAGTTCCGTAAATGGCTTGCCGTCTAAGGTTTGAAATTCAATCTTGGTTTTCTCACCGACAGCCAACTTCGTACCACTCGGCGCGATCGCGCTAATTTTCGCGTGAATACCATCTGCCACGTAAATGTTTTGTGGCGAAGTGACAAACGCTTGGGGTGCAACTTGCTCAACTTGAGCTTGAGGCGCAATCTGAAAGTTCACCGTATAAGGCACATCTGAAAAGGGTGAGCCTCTGAGCGTCGCAAACAGCGCAAACAAAATTGGCATCTGCAAGACGACCGGAAAGCATCCCGCTAGCGGATTGCCAAACTCCTTGTAAATCCCGCTCATTTCTTCCTGCTGTTTTGCAGGATCATTTTTATATCGTTCCTGAATCTCTTTAACGCGCTTTTGCATCACCGGCTGAGTCACCTTCATGCGGCGCATACTGCGGATTGAACCTGCGCTAAGCGGATAGAGGGCAAAGCGAATGACTAGAGTCAACGCTACGATCGCCAACCCATAGCTCGGTACGATCCCATAGAAAAAATCTAGGATCGGCAGCATCACGTTATTGGATAAGAAGCCTACACCAAAGTCCATTCGCTTTACGTCTACCTAATAGGGTCTAAAGTGATCAAGGCATCCTGATCAGAATCAAAAATGCCAAATCCAGTGTAGCGCTCAGGGTGGCAACTTTAAGGTTGACTTCCGAGACTGCCACTAACTTTTTTGGCTCTGTCTGAAAGCCGCTCGTTGATAAAGTCATACACTTCCCGGAACTTGGGAATCGCTCGTAATTCGATGCGGCTTCCGTCGCGGAGGGTTAACACCATATCGCCATAGGCTCCAATCCCGCGCGGGACAGTGACGACTTTCGTGATTTCTGAATAAATAACATCTGCCCGATCGCGCCCTTGCCAACCGCCAACGACACTAATGCGACGATTAGTAATGCGATAGCGCAGCCAAAGGGCTCGGACGATCGAACCAACCGTGAGCGGCAAACAAATCACGGTAAAACCTAGAAGAACGTTGATAATCAAGTCCCCAATATGCGGCCCACCTTCGTAGAAGACTTCTTCTTTAATTGCCATTCAGCACCTCAGCTTTAACCAATAGCTGCTCTAATTCTTGCAGATATTGAGAATAATCACACTCGGTCGCTTCGATTCGCACACCAATGACGATCGCATATCCCGGCTTCGTGCGAGGGAGAAAACTTCGCAAAATCGATCGAACCTGGCGTTTAATCCGGTTGCGAACCACTGCGCGTTTACTCACCTTTTTACTAATTGAGATACCGATACGAGTCGGCTGTTCAAGGCATTTCAGCGCTCTTAGGGTGAAACAACGTGAACCTCGACGAAATCCTCGCTGATAAACGGCATCAAAATCTCGTCGATGTTTCAGGCGATTTTCTTGAGGCAGCAAAACCGGGATCAGGAACTTGAAACAGAGAGGCGCAAGCGTCCTTTTCTACGGCGTGCTTGAATCACTTTTTGTCCATTTTTCGTCCGCATCCGGGCGCGAAATCCTGATACCCGTCTCCGTTTGCGGCTTGTTCCGCCTAAAGTGCGCTTTGTCATAGTTGTGGCTCCAGTAAATTAATCCCAAGCAAAAAAATAAGTAGACCGTGGGAAAAGTCACAGTCTACTAGCGTATCACGATTTTCGGTTACTGAATCGTCACAATCCAGGTGCCGATGTCACGCAGTAAGGGGACATCTCCAGGCGACAAAACGCGACAGTTGAAGTAGAACATACCGCCGCTGTTGGGGTTGCGAACGTTTGAGAAAATCATTTCAACGTTAGAACCAGCCGGAACCGGTTCTTGGGGGAAAATTTCGATTACATAGTTGTCTTTTTCCCACTTCACTTCTTGAATCGCAACTTTTTTGTCGTTGACTAACAGTTCGACTTCTTTCGGGTCGAATGTGCCTTTGAAGTAGTTGGGATAGTCGATCGAGAACTGTGCGATCGCGACTTTCACTTTGTCACGGGGAACCCGGAAGCGATACCGATCCCAGGAGCCTGTGTTTCCGCCGAAGTCAAGTCGATAGTTGAGTTGTTTGCCTGCTCCAACGCCACTGAAGAGCGTCAGACCCGGTAAACCTTGAGCGATCGCACCCAAGGGTACAGTTGCGAGGAGGCTACCTGCGATCGCAAGGGCTGAAACGGCGCAACGCATTGAATTTCTTTTCAGTAGCATAAAGAAAAAGATGAGTAAGGGTTAAGTGAATTAATACTGAGAGTAGCAGGAACCTGCATAGGGGGATACGGTGTGAAGACGCGATTGTTGATCGTTTTGTTCCTGATTAAGAAATTTGCTCCGGGTCAATTCCTAATAAACCGAGCAGTGGTAAAGGAAGGGTGTCGCCAGCCAGAAGTGTAGCTTTTGGAGTTGCTTAGGTCACAGCGGGTTCTGTACCGATCAATGTCAAGTTTAACAGAGCGTTTGTTCTATTAAGATTTGCAAGAATGTTAAACAGATTGAATTTAGATTTCAAATTATAAAATCTGTCGATTTTCATAGCATTTTTTAACTAAATCTTTGAGAAGCTAAACTTGCAAAAATCTTTATTTCATTGACATTTCCTGAATCTATAATTTCCGAAAATCTGCTTGTTTGATTACTTTTTGAAACACAAGGGATTTATTGTCTTGTGTTTTCGAGTATGACTGAGAAAAGCTTAGACCGTAGTGAATCGCTGTTACAAAACGCCATAATGAGGAGACAGCATGACGATCGCGATCGACAAGGAATCAGAGGCGGGACAACCTGAACAGTCTCCCGCTATTTATAGAAAAATTGGAATTCCAAAAGAAATTTATGCTGGAGAATGTCGAGTTGCTGCCACGCCGGATACTGTAAAAACTTTGCAAAAATACGGCTTTGAGATATTGATTGAATCTGGAGCCGGGGAAGCTGCAAATTTTTCAGATGAAGCCTATTTACAAGCTGGATGTCGAATCATTGTCGATACTGAAACGCTTTGGTCTCATGCCGATTTGATTCTAAAAGTTCGACCCCCCATCTGGAATTCGCAACTTAACAAACATGAAGCGGACTTGTTACACGAAGGTACGACGCTAATTAGTTTTATCTGGGCAGCACAGCATCCAGAATTAGTCGAACATCTAGCGAATCGTAAGGCGACTGTATTAGCGATGGATGCTGTTCCTCGGATTAGTCGCGCTCAGAAATTAGATGCTTTGAGTTCGATGGCAAATATCGCTGGATATCGAGCCGTGATCGAGGCAGCGCATCAGTTTGGACGGTTTTTTACAGGACAAATCACCGCAGCGGGCAAGGTTCCCCCTGCGAAAGTGCTGGTGATTGGGGCTGGAGTTGCAGGACTGGCGGCAGTGGGAACCGCACGATCGCTCGGTGCAATTGTTCGCGCATTTGATACTCGTCCGGCGGTAAAAGAGCAGGTGCAAAGCTTGGGAGCCGAGTTCTTAGAGTTAGCGTTTGAGGAGGACGGTACGGGGCAGGGTGGTTATGCAAAAACCATGAGTCCTGAGTTTATCAAAGCCGAAATGGAACTGTTTGCCGCTCAGGCGAAAGAAGTCGATATCATCATTACGACGGCATTGATTCCAGGGAAAAAAGCTCCAACTTTAATCACTAAAGCAATAGTTGAGAGCATGAAACAAGGTTCTGTCATTGTCGATCTAGCAGCAGAGCAAGGCGGCAACTGTGAGGTGACACACCCTGGAGAGATTGCTCAACATCACGGCGTAACTGTCATTGGTCTAACGGATTTACCCAGTCGAATGGCAGCGCAGGCAAGCCAGCTTTATGGCAAGAATCTGTGCCATCTGCTCGATGATATGGGTAGAAATGATAACTATCGCGTTGATTTAGAAGATGAAGTGATTCGAGGGGCATTGGTGCTGCATCAGGGCGAAACGGTTGCGCCCTTACCGAAAACGGTTACACCTGTATCACAGAAGCCTGAAACACCTACCGCTGAAGCTTCAACTGTTCAACAGCGATCGATCCCCTCTTGGATTTGGACAATGCTTTTAGGAGTAGGACTGCTGGGGATTGGAACGATCGCGCCTTCCACATTTCTCAGTCACTTCACTGTGTTTGTCTTAGCTTGCTTTGTGGGATGGCAGGTGATCTGGAATGTGAAACCTGCATTGCATACTCCTTTGATGAGTGTGACGAATGCCATTAGCGGCATCATCATCCTGGGTGGAATGCTGCAAATTTCGGGAACTCCAACTTCCGCCACAACAATTTTAGGCGCGATCGCAGTTCTGATCGGCACGATTAACATTGCTGGAGGCTTTTTAGTAACTCAGCGAATGCTTAAGATGTTTCAAAAACAATAGAGGTGTGCAATGTTTGACAGTCTTTCTAATGTGGCTTACATTGCCGCCAGCGCATTGTTTATTTTAAGCTTGAGCGGGCTTTCCAATCAGGAAACCGCAACCAAAGGAAATTGGTATGGGATTGCAGGAATGTCGATCGCATTTCTCGCAACCGTGCTTCGCAGTGATGTGACCGGATACGGAGTTTTGGCAACCGTTATTCTACCGGGGGCAATCATTGGTGCAATATTGGCGAGTCGAGTTGCCATGACTGAGATGCCTGAGCTAGTTGCAATGCTGCATAGCTTTGTTGGAATGGCTGCGGTACTGGTGGGAATTGCTAACCATCTACAACCGCAAACTTTAATTGGGGCAGAAGCAACCATTCATCAAGCTGAAATTTTTATCGGTGCGTTTATTGGGGCGGTAACATTTACGGGATCGATCGTAGCGTTTGGAAAGCTGCGAGGATTAATCAGCAGTAAGTCGCTATTGCTTCCAGGCCGGCATCTATTAAACATTGGATTGTTAGCGGCTTGTGTAGGATTAGGAGCACAGTTCTTAGCTCATCAATCAATCACAGCACTGTTAATCATGTGTGTACTGGCGGGTGTTTTGGGTGTGCATCTAGTTATGGCGATCGGCGGTGCAGATATGCCCGTTGTGATTTCCATGTTGAATAGCTACTCTGGCTGGGCTGCGGCGGCGGCTGGATTTATGTTGTCGAATGATCTCTTGATCATCACCGGTGCATTAGTCGGAAGTAGTGGTGCGATTCTGAGCTACATCATGTGTAAGGCGATGAATCGATCGTTTATCAGTGTAATTTTAGGTGGATTTGGAACAGGCAATCGTTCTAACGCTAGGGAGATCACCGGAGAAGCTAAATCGATTTCAATTGAGGAAGCCGTTGAGCAATTAGAGAATGCTAACAGTGTGATCATTGTTCCAGGCTACGGCATGGCGGTGGCGCAAGCACAGCACCCGATTTCTGAGATTACAAAAATCTTGCGAAGTCGTGGTATTCATGTTCGATTCGGCATTCATCCCGTCGCCGGAAGGCTTCCAGGACACATGAATGTGTTACTTGCTGAGGCGAAAGTACCCTATGACATTGTTCTAGAAATGGATGAGATCAATGATGATTTTGCTGAAACGGATGTTGTGCTAGTGATTGGCGCGAATGATACCGTCAACCCTAGCGCTGTGGAAGATCCAAGCTGCTCGATCGCAGGAATGCCCGTTCTAGAAGTATGGAAGGCGAAGACTACGATCGTGCTGAAGCGCAGTCTTGGAAGTGGATACGCAGGCGTTGAGAACCCACTGTTTTACAAGGAAAACACTCATATGCTTTTTGGCGATGCGAAGAAGAACACGGATGCGATTCTGAATCAACTTAACGCATTGGTCGTCGCCTAAACCCCGTTGCAGCTCGCAACCGTAGAAGCTTAGCGCTTTTACGTCTTTTCAAGGTCAAACGTCATGGTAATCGCCTCATTGGAGTCATTCAATAGGCGATTTTTTGTTTGAAATGGTTTGCAAAGCGATCGCTATTCCTCTCTGAATCACGATCGCGCGTTCAACTACTTGGACTCTGGATTGACGATCGACCCCATAAACAAAATTTCACCGGTTCGATTGTCCCGAATTGCACAGAAGAATGGTCGATCGACAGTCATCTTAAACGGCGCTTGTTCGATCGGAAGCGAAGTTGTAACAATCCCAATCGAAGTCACTGCGGCCGCCTCCGTTCCTTCCTCGTTCACTTCAACAAACGTCTTATGTTTGACTTGGTCAATTTTAGTGGTTGCTTTACTTAGACCAGAGAAATCCGCAGCATCATCAAACGCAACACCCATGCCGATCGCTGATAGCGCCGTTTTTAGCTCGACCTCATAATCCATCTTGAAGCGGGGCAGTTGAATCTCTCCATCACGGCTGCTAAATTGCCTCATCCAAGTTTGCCAATTCTGAACCGTTAAAGTCTTCTGAAATTCAGCTAAGTTCGACTTGGGCAGAAATACATACATGCTTAAGCGTCGATCGCCGTAAGGTAAGCTAATCGCCTGAAATTGATCTGTTTCAGCATAGCGATACTTGCCTTGCCGCTTCATCAAAGGCACTTGTTTTTTTGAGCCATTCGTTAGCGAAAAGGGTCGGGTTTGTGTATTGCTTTTATCAAACTCATCTGTCCATTGACCTTTGAAGTAAATCGCATTGATCAAAAACATCACATCATTTGGATTAATGCGATCGATAATCTTCGGAATTTTGCCGCGTGTACTTTCCTTCACCCAGCCATTAATCTCATCAGACGCACTAGGCTGATCGAAATCTAAAGATTTAACCTTCGCATCGTAGAATTTTGCATTTCTCTCTAAGAAGCTTGAATTAAAGGCAACTCCTTGTTTTGCCCAAAGTGAATTCGCGATCGACAGTTGAACTTTTGGATCAGCTTTTTCGAGAGCCGCTCTTAAATCACGATGCGCCTGGTTAACTTGTTCAAGCGTCATGCCTTGAAACTCTAGCGCTTTTGCCATTGCTGCTTTTGTTTCACCGTTAGCACCGTTGTACGCCATCGAAAGCGCGATCGCCACACTCGAAGGCGAGACAAACACATTCTTGTTGCGATCTTGCTTCAGAACCTCAGAAAACAACTTAAACCCAAACTTTGTATTGGCTTCCACAATTTTCGGATTGACTGCTTGAACGGGTTTCGATAGCTCTGCTACACGGGTACGCGAGCGCGTACCCTGACTAATCTCTAGTTTAGGATTTTGTGAGCTTGCTGAACCAGAACAAGAAATCGCGCTAATCGCAATCAGTGTAGCGATCAGTGCAACTCCAACTTTAAGAGATTTCACGCGTTGAGTGATGACCATACTCCTCTCCAAGAAAATTTGGAATTGATCGATCGACCAATTCCAATAGACCTCAATTGTGTAGACCTTAATTGTGTAGCGCCTCGATGAATCCGCTATCTATGGCTACATTAACCAATTCCACAATTGCGTAGAGAGCGCGTTACTATTTTTGAGACGGAGCCGTCCACCATGCCAGCGCATAGGATTGTACGGGCTGATTCACTTGTTGACGGAAAACGACCCGAATTTTATAACGTCCGGTTGCTGGCACTGGATAGAAAATATGCTGCACACTATCAATGTCACTGACCGATGACCAGATAGCCCGACGAATATCATTGTCTTCCGCCCGCATCAGGTAAAGATCCAGCTTATTCAGTCCCCGATCGCGAAAGCTCTCCCCAATTTCAAATTCACCGTTGCGATTGCGATCGTTTAGCTCAATCAATCGATTCCAGGCTAAGGTTGCAGAAACATAGCTTCCTTGGAGCAAAGGCTTCTCGATCAGGTAGTCCTGTACCGATTTCTTCGTTTCGATTTTGTCGTAGTTCCATCCGATCGTGGGAACCGCTTTATCCGGTTTCCACTCTCCTGCACTAAACTGCTGATACGCTCGGAACGCATTCAGTTGTCCGGCTCCCATCTGAATATTCAAGGGAATTTTGCGGTCTTTATACGCATCAGAATCCAGCCAAGTTTTATTGTCTTTCTCTACGATCGTGCGCGTCATTCCGAGCAATCGCCCATCGCCTTTGTCTTTGATTTTGTCAGCAGAATTCATCAGTACCGCTTTCATCACTTCATGACGACGAGCATCCGTTGTCCAAGGTAATTTACAGCCCCCTTTACAACCAGCGCGGAGTTGTCGATCACCAAATTCCTGCAACAGTGCCACGGTTGCGGTCACATGAGGAGCCGCGAAACTTGAGCCAACGGCGGTCGTTTGTTTACCCCTGAGATTTGCGACGTTAATCTTACTTCCCGGGGCCGTGAGCGAGAGTGATCGACGACCTCCTAAGCTCGTCTCAACGCCATCGTTGCGCTTAAAAATGCGCGGATAAGTATCTCCAATATTTGAAAAATCAATTTTTGCATACTCCGCTCCGACTCGCCGTGTGAACGAAACTGTCATGCCGTTATAGCTATCCGTTGGAATCGGAATGCCGCCTTTTCCTTGATTCCCTGCCACGATGAACAAAGAATTATGCTTCACTGATAACCAATCAATACATTGGGTTAGAAGTGCATTTCCGTCTAATCGAGCATTCGGGCGCGGATCTTGCTGCAATGCTTCCCCAAAGCTAAAGTTAATTGCTCTCACATCCCCCCCATTCTGCAAGGTGACCTGCTGGGCTGAAAGACATTCCTCGGCTTGTCCGCTGCGCTGTGGAGTGGCTGCGGCAGAAGAATAAAGCCGAGCATCTGGCGCAACTCCTCGCACCGCTTTACTATCCCCGATCATCACACTCGCAACCTGAGCCGCATGAGTATCCAAGTTTGTATTCGTTTTTGCGGGCTGATTGCGGAAAAACACTCGCGTTAAGTCGATCGTCTGATTCGTTGTACTGGCTTTATCCACACCAAATCGAGGAGGTCGTCCGATTTCTACTTGCCCGATCGCAATCTTCTTTCCAGTGAGATTGTAGGGAGCCTGCTGAAGCCGGAGTGCATCAATGCCAGAGGCACCGATCGAGCTTTCTGCTATAGGCATCGCTTGTGCGGCAACTGCAATCCACATTCCACCAAGTCCCACCAGCCATTTCATCCTTCACGCTCCGTTTTTGAGTATTTATTCCTAAGATTTGTGCAAACCCTGACCAAAATCTGAGAGAAAGCCTTCACAATTTGTTAAACTGATCACAAAATCATGCTCTCCAAGGGGAACACACCGTCATGTCCAATAAACCGATCGTCATTGCACCTTCGATTCTCTCTGCTGATTTTAGTCGGTTAGGCGACGAAATTCGTGCGGTTGATGCCGCCGGAGCCGACTGGATTCACGTTGATGTGATGGATGGTCGGTTTGTGCCGAACATTACGATCGGCCCCCTGATCGTTGAAGCAATCCGTCCTGTGACCCAAAAGCCACTGGATGTCCACTTGATGATTGTAGAGCCAGAAAAATACGTTGGTGATTTTGCTAAAGCTGGAGCGGATCACATCTACGTTCACGCGGAACACAACGCCTCGCCGCACCTGCACCGCACTCTGGGACAGATCAAAGAGTACGGCAAGAAAGCAGGAGTTGTGCTCAATCCGGGTAGCCCCTTGGAGCTGATCGACTATGTTCTGGAACTCTGCGATCTGGTTCTGATTATGAGCGTTAACCCTGGATTTGGTGGACAAAGCTTTATTCCCGGTGTGTTGCCGAAAATTCGTAAGCTGCGTCAGATGTGCGATGAGCGCGGACTCGATCCTTGGATCGAAGTCGATGGTGGCTTAAAAGCGAACAACACCTGGCAAGTGATCGAAGCCGGTGCAAACGCGATCGTTGCGGGTTCTGCGGTATTTAATGCTCCCGATTATGCAGCCGCGATCGAAGGAATTCGCAACAGCAAGCGCCCCGCACCGGAACTTGCAACCGTTTAATTGATTCAATTTCGATTAAGCCAAAAAAGTCGATCGCAGTAGTGCGATCGGCTTTTTTGCATTCCATCCCTCGATCAAACTGAGTCTTCGCTCATAATTTGAGCTAAATTACAGTTCCGCAGCAGTTCAGCGCTCTCTGGAATCAGATGCTCCTGAAGCTGATACACCGCTTGCAGCACCGCCAACTCCCGCCCGTAGTCGCGCTCTAAGATGTCGATCGCTGATTCCTGTCCAACTCGCCCTAATCTCAATAAATGCAGCGCCATATTGATATTAGAAAGCGGATTGCGAAGCTCCTGATAGAAATGGTTCAGCAAACCATCGCGTGTTCCAGAAACCTGTGGCGCAGTTACAGGCAAAGAAACGGGCTGACTTTTCGCTTTTTCTGGCATGGCTGGCTTAACCTGGCGCGAATAGCACTCCGCTAACGCCTCATATTTTGCCAAGCGACCGACCACCGCCCCTAGCAAATCCGTCGCCGTGCAGGGCTTGGTCAGATAGTCGTCCGCACCGAGTTCCATGCCTTGGCGCTGGTCAGTTTTGGCGCTGCGAGCAGAGAGAAAAATAAACGGAATTCCAGACGTATCGGGCGAGGTGCGGAGTTGAGTCAGCACAGAGAAGCCATCACAGTCGGGCATCGTCACGTCACACAAGATCAAATCTGGATGATGATCATGTGCCAGTTGCACCCCAATCTGACCATTCTCGCCGCCAATTCCCCGAAATCCCTCAGCTTCCAGCAAATCTAAAATCGACTCTCGAACGGTTTGTTCGTCTTCAATCACGAGGATCGTTTTCATACGTGGACTGTCTATTTATCGGTAGCGTGACTGTAACTAGAGTTCCCTGATTTTCCTCGCTCTCAACGGTAATCGTGCCGCCGTGCAGATCAACGCATTGTTTCACGATCGACAAGCCTAAGCCCGTCCCTGGAATCGATTTTGCATTGCTAGCACGATGAAACGATTGAAACAAATCCGTTTGCTCCGATTTTGGAATGCCAATGCCACGATCGCGAATCTGAAACACAGCGCTACGATCGCTCAGCTCTAATCTAAAGTCAATCAACTCACCGCTAGGGGAGTATTTCACTGCATTCGATAATAAATTGGTCAAAATGTGGCGCAGTAACCGCTCATCAAGGCGGGAATGACTCCCATTCGTCTCATTGTAAGAAAACGCGATCGAACTTTTGCGCTTGTCGGTGAGGTGAAATTCGTCAACAAGCTCTTTACAGAATCGAATGAGATCTAACGACTGCGGGATAAACTGTAGCTTTCCTGCCTCGGTTTCTCCGACCGTTAACACATCCGTCAAAAGCTGGTGCATTCGTTTAACAGAGTCTTGAATGCGTTCGAGATACGTTGCCTTTTTTTGCTCAGTAATTTGAGTTCCGTAGCGTTGCAGCAGTTCCGTTGAAAACAAAATTGTATTCAATGGATTGCGAAATTCATGCGATACAACTGACACAAATCTCGATTTTAGTTCGCTGATTTCTTTCTCTTTTTTCAGCGCAGATTGAATCATCCTCTCTGCTTTGTGCCGCGACAAAGCAATCTCAACCGCTGTGACTAATTCTCGGTCTTCAAAGGGCTTTAGAATATAGCCGAAAGGCTGAACATTTTTAGCTCGCGCTAAGGTTGGTTCATCGGTATGAGCCGTCAAAAAAACTACAGGCAACTGCCAATTTTTACGGATTTTCTCCGCTGTCTCGACTCCATCCATTTCACCTGATAAGCGAATATCCATTAATACCAAGTCGGGTTGCAGGTGTGTGATATCACTCAGCGCTTCTTCTGCGGTGGTTGCGATCGAAACGACTTGATATCCGGCATTCTGTAAGCTTGTTTGGATATCCAAGGCGATAATACTTTCATCCTCAACGATGAGTATTTTAGCAGTAGACATAATTCAGCCCTGAATTGAATCTTGATTAAACCTTGAGCTTTTGTTCTGTAAAAGAGATTGTAAATTGAACTCCTGATTCAAGGTTAAGGTTTATCTCTCCTCGCAATTGGCGAATCAACATACAAACAAGCTGCAAGCCCAGCGATTTGGTTTGGCGAAAATCGAGGTTTGGCGGAAAGCCGCGCCCATTATCGCGCACTACCAGCTGATAGCGCGTAAATTCACGTAAATCGTTGTAAAAATTTTCCTCAGCGTGAAGCTGAACCGAAATAGTCCCTGCTTCTCCGAAGGGAAAAGCGTACTTAAGCGAATTAGAAATAAGCTCATTAATAATTAGCCCACAAGGAATTGCGGTATCGATACTTAACCGCACATCTTCAACATCAAGATGAAGCTGAATTGATCGAGCATTCGCTGAATAAGAGCGAAATAAAGCATTCGTTAAACCATGAATATACTCTGAAAAATGAGTCTTTGCGAGATCCTCAGATTGGTAAAGCTTCTCGTGAATCAGCGCCATCGCACTCACTCGATTCTGGCTTTCTTTGAACACTTCAATAATTTGCTGGTCTTGAATGTGTCCTGCTTGTAATTTGAGCAGACTAGAGACGACCTGGAGATTATTTTTGACGCGATGATGAATCTCTTTCAGCATCACTTCTTTTTCTTGCAGCGATGCCCGAATTTTATTTTCTGCCCACTTACGTTCGCTAATATCAACAACAGAACCGATCACTTCGATCGATTGGTCACTCAGCCATTTCATGCTGTCTCGCAGCCATCGGTAGGAGCCATCATGATGTAAGAATCGGTATTCGCAAGTAATTTCTCCGGCTTGCGGCAAATTACGCAAATGCTCTAGCACGAACGATCGATCTTCTGGGTGAATGTGATCGATCCAAAACTGCGGATCTTTGAGGTATTGCCAAACCTCATAGCCGAGTTGTTGAGTGATATTTTCACTGACGAATGTACAGGCGCGATGGCGATCGGGTTGACAAGTATAAATCACGGCAGGACTGGAAGAAAGCAAATATTTTAACCGAGCTTGAGTGGCGATTAAGGCTTTTTCTGAGTATTTGCGATCGGTAATGTCGCGCTGTACGGCAACAAAATGGGTGACTTTTCCTTGCAAATTTGCGATCGGCACTACATTCAAATCCGCCCAATATTCGGAGCCATCTACGCGGTAGTTCATCAGTTCAAATCGGATGGATCTTCCGTGGCTGAGTGCAGTTTTGATTCTTTTGATCAGAGCATCATTGATTTTTTCACCTTTTCTTTCACCTTGAGTGAGAATGGTAGCCGTTTCTCCGATGACTTCTTCAGCTGAATATCCTGTCATTTGCTCGAAAGCAGCATTAACATACGTGATTTTTGGGGTTTCTAGATCTGCGTCGGTAATAATTACGGCATCATTCCCATTGACAACTACAGATTCAAATAATTTCAGGCGTTCTTCTGCGGCTTGGCGATCTTCTTGTGCCTGGACTTTTTGCAGCACGATCGAGAGATAATCGCCGAGTTCTTGAAGGACTTCAACTTCGGAGGAAGTCCAAGGCTTAGCGTACGGAGCATTAAGCGCCAGAATACCGATTTCGTGGGTGGAGTGTTGGACTGCCACCATCGCGATCGCACGGGTTCTACGGCTCAGCATATCGGTTGACATTGACGCGAATGCGGGGTCAGACAAAACATCCTCCACGATCGCCGGTTCACGTCGCTGCATCATTTCAAAATAAAAGGGAGTCAGGTGGAATCTCTCTACCTCTCCTTGCATAGACGGCATCGTTGGCGGTTGAACCGAGTGAATGACCTTGAATCGACGATTTTCGATAATGCTATAAAGCACTCGCAAGTCTGGAAACTGCTGAGCGGTTTGATCGGTCGTCAGTTTGATTAATTCGTTGACTGATAATCCAGCCGCAACGCCTTGCGAAATCTGATTCAAAATTTGCAGACAGCGTTGCTTTTCGCGCAGATTTTGCTCGATTAATCGTCGTTGTGAAACTTCTTTTTGCAGTTTTGCGTTTGCGGCTCTGAGTTCTACGGTTCGCAATTCGACGCGAATTTCCAGGTCTTGTTTGGTCTGCTGGAGTTCGATTTCAGCTTGGCGCTGGGCAGTGACATCAGTGGCAACGCCGATCAGCCCAATCACTTCGCCTTCTGTGCTGCGAATCGGAGTAGCGCGATTGTCATAAAACGCGCCGCCGAACTCCAAAATCGATCGATGTTCCTCGCCTTGAAGGACACGATCGAAGTCTCGAATCACTTGCGGATA
Organism: Leptolyngbya sp. AS-A5; assembly: GCF_039962495.1. Lineage (NCBI taxonomy): Bacteria > Bacillati > Cyanobacteriota > Cyanophyceae > Leptolyngbyales > Leptolyngbyaceae > Leptolyngbya > Leptolyngbya sp. AS-A5. The sequence continues at coordinate 42,275 of NZ_JAMPLL010000023.1, forward strand.
GTCACGGTAAAACTCGTAAATCGATTGCCCAACCAGTACCCCTGGCTGTACTCCAAACGTTTCAAGCCCTTTACCTTCGCATAAAGTATAGACTCCGTTTTTATCGAGCGCGTAGAGGATTGTGGGAGTGTTAATCACCACGGTGCGTAACAGCTTTTCGCTTGCAATTAGGCTTTTTTGGGTGTGGCTTTGCTCAGTAATGTCGCGCATACTAATTACTCGACCCCAGAGCGTGTTGTTGAGCCATAACGGCTTTGAAAATCGCTCTAGAATTCGCCCGTCTTTTAGATAAAGCAGATTATGTCCCTCGATCGTGGGCTGTTCGGTTTCGAGTTGTATCTGCCGACGGAATAGATTGGGCTCAACCAGCAGTTGAGCCACCTGCTCTATCAGGCGAATGTCTTTGCTCAGCACAGATGCTTCAATGTTCCACTGTTGGCGAAAGGTTTGATTGATGCTGAGGATTTTGCCCTGCGAATCGATCGCTAGAATTCCGTCTGCGGCAGATTCGATCGTCATGTCTAGCAGCATTTTGGCGTTTTCTGCTTGCTGGCGAGCGGTGCGTTCCTGATAGAGTTCTTGCTGGAGGGTAGCGATCGTCGTTTTTAGATCTGCAAAAGCAGACTGAAGCTGTAAGTGGATAGATGCTTCAGTATCAGAATCGCACTGACACCGGCTGAGAAGCGCTTGAAGTTGAGCAATTCTAGACAGTGCGTCATTCTGGTACATGGATCGTCATAAGAGTAGGAAAGCCGAATGATTGGGACTGTGCTCTAGGGTTTACGGTTCTCATGATTCCCTTTCGTCCCGAATATAAGCGTATTATTCCCTAGGTGATAGGATCTGAATCGAAATCTTTTCATAAGGCTTCCGCAATTCTTCATCAGCATTGATTCGCCATTTTGCTTTTTTCCCCACATTCTTGGATGCAAACTGTTCTTCAAACGCTCTCAACTACGATCGCACCTGCAGAAATTCGGACGTGGGATGCTCTATCTGATTTTCAACAAGCGCAGCTAACCCGATCAATTCGTCATCCCGATCAGATCGCGTGGGTGACTCCGACTTCGATCGAGGAGTTAAGCGCGATCGTTGCCTGTGCTCATCGCAATCAATGGCGCATTCTGCCTTGTGGTCGTGCGAGCAAGTTGCATTGGGGCGGTGTGATCGATGCGGTGACACTGGTGGTGAGTACGGAAAAGCTCGATCGCTTGGTTGAACACGCTGAAGGTGATTTAACCGTAACGGCTGAAGCGGGAATTTCGTTTGCCAAGCTGCAATCGATCGTCGGCGAAGTAGGGCAATTCTGCGCGATAGACCCGACGGGGCGCGATCAAGCAACGTTGGGCGGGGTGATTGCAACAGCGGATACTGGATCGCTGCGGCATCGCTACAACAGTGTGCGCGATATGCTGCTGGGCGTGACGTTTGTGCGCTGTGATGGTGAGATTGTCAAAGCGGGCGGACGAGTGGTGAAAAACGTTGCGGGCTACGATTTGATGAAGCTGCTCACCGGATCGTATGGAACGCTGGGAATTTTAGCGCAGGCGACAGTGCGGGTATATCCGATTCCGCCTGTTTCCCGATCGATGATTCTTATAGGTGATCCAGTTGCGTTAGAGAAAGTGACACAAACTCTATTGGGTTCTGCATTAACGCCAGTGAGTGTAGATTTGCTGTCGAATGTGGTCACAGCAGCGTTAGGATTTGCGAATACTCCAAGTTTGTTAGTCCGATTCCAGAGCATTGCGGAAAGTGTTGACCAACAAATTGAACGATTTACCGAAGTTGGAAAAACGCTGAATTTAAGCATTTCTGAACCCGCAGACTCGGATCTATGGCAGCAGCTGACAGAACAAATAAATTTATCTGCCCAAAGTGACCAGATCGTTTGCAAAATAGGAGTAAAGCCGTCTGAAGCAGTGTCAGTTCTGAATCAGATTTCTGCACTTTTACCGACTGCGGAAGTATTGATTCATGCTGGAAGCGGCATTGGGCGATTGAGTGTCAGAGAGGCGCGATCGACGCAACTTTTAGAAGCACGCTCGATCTGTGAAGCCACAGGCGGATATCTTTCTGTGCTGCAAGCCTCGATCGAGTTCAAACAACAGCTTGAAGTGTGGGGCTATTCTGGCAATGCGAACGCGAAACGCGGTGCAAGCATCGACTGGATGAAGCGTATTAAAGCGCAATTTGATCCTCAAACTCTATTTAGTCCTCACCGTTTTGTAGGCGGAATTTAAAAAATGCAAACCTCTGACTCCGTAGCCAATCCCGGTTTTGATGCTCACAATCCCCCCGATCCAAAGCTGATCGATTCTTGTGTGCATTGTGGTTTCTGTTTATCGACTTGTCCGAGCTATCGCGTCATCGGTAAGGAAATGGACTCGCCGCGAGGACGCATTTACCTGATGGATGGCATTAACGAAGGTGAAATCCCGCTGAATGCCGCGACGGTGCAGCATTTTGACTCTTGCCTAGGGTGTCTTGCCTGTGTGACAACTTGCCCATCCGGTGTGCAGTACGACAAGCTGATCGGCGCAACTCGTCCACAAATTGAGCGCAAAGAGCCGCGATCGCTCCCCCAAAGGCTCTTACGCCAATTTATTTTCTCGGTGTTTCCCTATCCAAATCGGATGCGGGCATTGCTGCGACCGTTGGGACTTTATCAAAAATCAGGATTGCAAAAGTTAGTGCGATCGTTGAAATTTTTGGATACGATCGCGCCGCAACTGTCTGCAATGGAAGCGATCTTACCGGAGATTCCCGCCAGAGCCTTTACCGATTCAATTCCCGCACTGATTCCCGCCCTAGGTGAAAAGCGGTATCGAGTGGGGATGCTTCTGGGTTGTGTGCAGCGTTTGTTCAATCCAGACGTGAATGATGCAACGGTTCGAGTCTTAACTGCGAACGGCTGTGAAGTGGTTGTACCGCAAGTTCAAGGTTGTTGTGGGGCATTGTCGCATCACCAGGGACAAGAAGAGGAAGCAAAACAATTTGCGCGGCGAATGATTGATACGTTTGCCGATACCGGAGTCGATGCAATCTTGATCAATGCTTCTGGCTGCGGTCACACAATGAAAGAATATAGTCATCTATTGCAGGATGATCCAAACTATCGCACCAAAGCAGAAGCCTTTGTTCGTAAGGTCAAAGATGTGCAAGAGTTTCTGGCTGAAGTTGGGCTGACTGCACCGTTGTCCCCGTTGCAAGATCAACCGTTAACGTTGGTTTATCAAGATGCGTGTCATATGCTGCATGGTCAGAAAATCAGTGTTCAACCGCGTCAATTGTTGCGGAAGATTCCAGGAGTCCAATTACGGGAGCCTGTAGATGCAGCATTATGTTGTGGCAGTGCGGGAATTTATAACATTCTTCAACCAGAAGTCGCGAACGAGTTAGGGCGGCAGAAAGTGGAGAACTTAACCAATACCGGAGCAGAGATTATTGCCTCTGCAAACATTGGTTGCTATGTGCAGATTTCTCGGCACCTGAAGCTGCAAGATAAATCAGTTCCAGTGTTGCACCCGATGCAACTGTTGGATTACTCAATTCGCGGGATTCGGTTGAAAGATCTACAACTTCTTTAATAGCTTGTCGTAATTGCTAGGTGAGCCGATCCAGAACCATACGATATGATCGTGTCGGGATCTTTCATCACTCCTACAGTCCGACAACCGATTCTTGCTCCCATCGAGCCGATCAGTTGGGTCATATTAAGCTTCTTGAACTCTAAACATTGATTTCAAATACTGCTTGGAGTTTTAATTTTTTACGTTTAGGCTTGCTTAGGGCAGATTTGGCTTACCGCAGTTAGAGCCAATCGCCTCTGCCTAAATAGTGAACTTTTCTGAAGCATTTGTCAGAATCAGCCCCAAGGCATACTTACAATAAGTCTCGAATTCTTTTTGTTCTCTTCAGAATCATTAGGAAAAATTAAGATATGGCTGACGAGCTTATCAAACCTTATAACGGCGATCCGTTTGCCGGACACCTCTCGACCCCTATCAGTGATTCTGCCTTCACCCGCGCCTTCATTGGCAACCTACCCGCTTACCGCAAAGGGCTTTCTCCCTTGCTGCGCGGGCTGGAAATCGGAATGGCACATGGTTACTTCTTAGTCGGTCCTTGGACATTGCTCGGACCGCTGCGGGATTCACAAGAAGCTGCGATCGGTGGACTCATTTCCGCTGTCGCACTCATCTTGATTGCAACCGCTTGTCTTTCGATCTACGGTTTAGCAACCTTCCAAGGAGAAAAAACCTCCTCGGATTCGCTGCAAACCTCCGAAGGTTGGAGCCAATTTACAGGCGGATTCTTCGTTGGTGCAACAGGTGGCGCATTCGTCGCTTACCTGCTGATCGCTAACTTCTCGATCGTAGACAAGATCTTTACGGGTGCATTCAACTAGCCCTGTCGAACTGAAATTTCTTGCCAACAGGCTCGATCGTGATATCGAGCCTTTTTTATATTTTTGTGGCGAACTCAGCACAAGCGGATAAAATCGCCAAAAGTGGGTTGACATGAAGTACCCTATTAACTGCAAAACGTGGTAAATGCCCTCCCGACCTATGCCCGAACCACAAACCTGGGAATTTTTGATACAGCTAGACGGCGATCGAGCTTGGCTTCCGTTGGACACTTCCGAAATTCTGGAAGGTCGGTATCGCATTGCCGCAAAATCAAGCTATAAAAACGCACCCGTCGAAGTTCGCATTCAGTATGACGCGATCGACGAGGTTCCACCCAAGCGCCGCACTCAGACTCGAACCTATCAAACCAATCCAAACGGCTTAATGGCGGTGATTCCCTTCACCCATCTCCAGTCTGGGATTTGGGAGTTTCACTGCTCACCTCAAGAAGGCAGTCCACAGTCGCTGCGGTTTCGGGTGTTGTCGCTTGAGTCGGACGCAGTAGATGATTGGAGTCCAGTTTGGGATATTGAAGAGTTTGAAGCGATCGGGGTTGAGCCAGTAGAAGCAAAGGCAATCGAAGTCGATCGTCCCTTGGTTGAGGAAGCCTTAAAGGCAGAACCAGAGCGCGTCTCAGTTGAGGAGATTTTACAACAGGCAGAGCAGGAATCAACCACGATCGCAGACGAAATCTTGACCGAGTACGGCTTAATTGCAGAAACACCGTATCCAGATTACCGTTTGCCAGAGACAGTTGTTGCAGCAGCGCCACTGGTTGCGATCGATCTCGCTCAAAATACTTATATTGCTCGTTGGGGCGATTCTTTGAGCATTACCGGGCAAATTACTTCGGCTCAAACGGCACATCTTGATGCAGAACTGCGGATTTGCCTGCGCGATCCCCAAACCTCTGAACGATTGTTAGAAACTTGCAGAACACTGGATCAAGCAGCGTTACCGTTTGAATTGTCTTATCAGGTCATGTTGCCTGCTGGACTTGAAACGCAGCTAGTGTTGGGAGAGATTACGCTGCACGACCCGAAAGTTGAGGGACATCCGATCGTTGCAACCGAATTCTTTACGCTGCTGGCAGAGCTTGATCAGCTACTTGAGGCGATGTACCAGGCGAAAGAAGACGATCGGGCAATGGCGGAAGATATGTTAGACTTGCCTGCTCCTAAGTCTGCGGTGCAGCCGCCGCTCAATCTCGCTTTTCTTGACTTTGTTGCGGCTCCAAAAGATGCTGAAGCGGTGAACTTCACACCCAAAGAAACGCAAGCACTTCCGCCGCAACTGCATCCACCAAGTCCATACCGGCGCAAATCGCTGAACCTACCCAACTTCGGCATTCAGCCCGATGGAGCCATTCCTGAATACGCTCCCCCAGAAGCGACTCAGCTAGAAATTCCATTGTCCGAGGTTTCTGTGTCTGAGGTTTCTGATGAAATTTCTGTGTCTGAGGTTTCTGAACTGACTGAACCGCCCATCGAAGCCCCCGAAGACCCTACTGAAGAAGCTTTGCTCGATCTACTTACCCCGGTTGAAGAACCCGAAGCAAGCGAACTCAAGGTTCAAGCAGACGATCGAGAAATTACTCCCTTAGAAGAATCTGGGTTTCAGGCTAGTTCTGAATCGTCAAGTATTGAAGTGGTAGTCGATGACGAGCCGATCTTGCCGTTCGCTGAATTAATCGTGTCGCGTCGTCAAAATAAGGGACAGTCTGATCGCGCTCAAAATCCTTTACTGCTGCCAGAGCATGAATCTGTTCCTGATCCGATCGTGACGATCGCAGAAGCCGAACTCACCGGAGGGAAAACGACGACTGTTCGGATCAGGCTGCCAGACATTGCGCCGAAAATCTACGTCAAGCTGTGGGTGAGCGATCGACAAAGCCGCAGCATGATTGAACCGTCGCGATGGATCATTGACTTCAAACCTGATGGGCACGGCAATTTGGAAGCAACAACCGAGGTCAAAGTCCCGTTTGAGAGCGTAGAAATTCAGATCGAGGCGATCGCGGTAGAAGTCATGACCAATCGTGAAAGCCATAAAGTGACTGTCGATCGACGAGTCACGCCGGAAGAACTCCCTGACTTATGGATTGATCCGCTTGATGATTCGATTGTTTCGTCCTGAAGATGCTAAACAGATCGCGCAGTTATTTCACGATACGGTGCGTGAAGTAAATGTGCGCGATTACTCGAGCGCTCAGGTGCAAGCCTGGTCGCCGGATGATCTAAATTTTCGAGATTGGGTAACGGTTTGCTCTAATCGCTTCACTTATGTTGCAGAGGAAGCAGGACTCATTCTCGGATTTGGTGAACTGGAAGTGAATGGGCACATTGATTGTTTTTACTGCCACAAAGACTATCAGCGACGGGGCATCGGATGGGCGATTTACCAAGCCATTGAAGCAAAAGCAAGAGAATTAGAACTCGATCGCCTCTTCACCGAAGCGAGCATCACTGCAAAGCCGTTTTTTCAGAAGGCTGGCTTTACTGTTATTGCAAAGCAACAGGTTTTTCGGCGGGGTGAAACTTTCACAAACTATCGTATGGAGAAAAACCTTAAAGTTGAGCGATCGCTCTAAGTTGTAGATCTTTCTAGCAAATTCGCTCATCTTACGATTACACTCAATATACGAGTGCTGGTGTACTTTCGTGCATCCGTACTGTGTTTTCTGCAATTGCCGCGATGATTCCGCAACGTCTCACACTCCGACACTTCTTAAGCTACCGGGAAGCGACGCTCGACTTCCAGGGGCTTCATACTGCCTGTGTGTGCGGCGCAAATGGAGCAGGAAAGTCTTCGCTGTTAGAAGCAATTTCTTGGGTGCTGTGGGGAGAAAGCCGGGCGGCTTCTGAAGATGATGTAATTCACATGGGCGCAAAGGAAGCTCAGGTCGAATTTATCTTTCAGATGCACCAGCAGACTTATCGAGTGCTGAGAACGCGCCAACGAGGACAAGGCGGAATATTAGAGTTTCAGGTTATGCAGGGTGGCGGATTTAAGTCGCTTACCGCAAAAGGCATTCGATCGACCCAACAGTTAATCCTGACGCATCTCAGACTCGATTACGAAACCTTTGTAAATTCTGCTTATCTGCGTCAAGGTCGGGCAGATGAGTTCATGCTGAAGCGCCCGGCTGAACGCAAGCAAATCCTAGCGGATCTTCTAAAGCTGCATCAGTACGATGAGCTTTCTGAACAGGCGAAAGATAAATCGCGTCAGTTCAAAGCTCAAGTCGAGCTACTAGAACGGCATTTAGAAAGCGTTCGGGAACAGCTACAGCAGCGAGACACGATCGCACAAGAGCGCTCCAAACTCGAAGCTGTGTTGGAACAAATGCAGCAACAACAGTCCACGAATCATCATCAACTGCAACAGTTCCAAGCCGTTCAACATCAACGGCAAACGTGGCAACAACAATTAAGCTGGCAACAACAACAACAGCGCAACCTGAATCAAGACTGTCAACGATTGCAAAAAGAACGATCGCAAACCGATCAACAACGCCAAACCTTAGAATATCTATTGCAGCAAGAAAGCACGATTATCGCGGGCTACCAACAGTGGCAAGCACTCCAAGCCCAAGAAGAGCTATTCTCTGCAAAGTTTCAATCTCATCAGGTGGCTCAATCTCAACGGCAACAATACGAGCAGCAACAAACCGAAAAACTGCAAGAGCTACAAAATCAACTCCAAAAAATTCAAGCTCAAGAAATTACCCTGCAAGAACAATTGCAGGAAGTTCAAAAAGCATTGAGCAAGGAAGCAGAGGTTGAATCTGCGATCGAACAACTCAATCTAGCGCGTCAAGACCTGCAAAGGCTCGATCGTCTCCAGCTTCAAGCCTCGCCCCTGCTTCAACGTAAACAACAACTGCAGCAGCGGCTCGATCGTTCTTTCACCCGTCTTTCTGCCCGACTGGAAGAACTCCGAACCTCCGCGCGTCAGCTACAAACTCAACAACAACGACAACCAACCCTACAAAAAGCGGCAGTCGAAGTTGCCGTCAAAATCGAAGAGCTGGAAAAGCTTAGAGCCTATCAAGATCAAGTCCGCGAGAAAGGCTTAGAGCGTCGCAGCTTTATGGAACAACTTCAAGCGCATCAGCGCAACTATGAAGCCCAGTTGGCTGAGATCGATCACAAGATTCGGATGTTAGAACAAGAGCGAGCAGCAACGGTTACAACTACCGAGGAATTTGCAGGCACAACTTTAGTGCAACTCAAACATCAAGAATTTCCGCCTTGTCCCTTATGCGATCGACCTTTAGATGAGCATCATTGGCGCTTAGTTCTAGAGAAACAACAACTTCAAAAAGAGGAAATCCTGACTGAAATTTGGGTGATTCGAGAACAGTTAACCGTATCAGAACGAGAAATCCAGGTACTTCGCGACGAATACACCCACATTGAGAAACAGTTAGCTCAATATGGAGATGCTTTGCAACGTCGCGGACAGCTTCAAGAACAATTACAAAACACCGCAGAAGTTCAAGATCAACTATCGCAGATTACTAGCGAAACACTCAAGCTAGAAGAACAACTAAAAACCGCAGCTTTTGAACCAGAACTCCACGAAGAACTAAACATTCTCGATCGCAGTCTACAACAACTCAATTATGATGAGCGCGATCACGCGCTAGCGCGGGGAAGCGTTGATCGCTGGCGTTGGGCAGAAATCCGCCAAGCTGAAATCAAACAAGCAAAACGCAGACAAGCGAACATCTTGCAGCGCCAACCAGCTCTCAGAACACAAATCGAACAATTAGAACAACAACGTAATAGTTTGATCGCAAATCTGGAGCAAGGTTTACAACAGTACGATCGTCAACTTCAAGACATTGGATACAACTTAGATCAGCACAACGCCATACGATCGGCATTGCGTCAGGCACAAGCTTGGCAACTCCGCTATCAAGAACTCAGACAAGCTCAAAAAAATTATCCTCAAGTTCAACATCGCCTCTACGAACTAACACACACCTTGCAAGCGCGATTCAACGACCTACAAACCATCACACACAATTGTCAAGAACTCATCCACGCCCTAGAGCAAACTCCAGATCTCACCGCACACATTCAAACCCTTGAACAACAAATCCAGCAGCAGCGCACCCAACTCGACGAACATCTAGCCAAGCTCGGACGACTGCAACAACAAGAGCAACAGCAGGAACTCATGAGTCAACAGTTTGAAGCGGTCAACACCCAACTCAAAACCGCTCGTCAACAATGCCGTATCTATCAAGAACTTGCTCAAGCCTTCGGGAAAAACGGCATTCAAGCATTGATGATCGAGAACATTCTGCCGCAGCTTGAAGCAACAACTAATCAAATTCTGTCCCGTCTCAGCGCCAATCAGCTTCATGTTCAATTTGTCACCCAGCGCAACCGCAAAACTAAAACTGCGAAAGCAATGGAAACACTAGACATTCTCATTGCAGATGCCTACGGCACTCGACCGTATGAAACTTATTCCGGTGGAGAAGCATTCCGGGTCAATTTTGCCATTCGATTAGCGTTAGCGCGACTGTTAGCCCAGCGATCGGGCACTGCTCTACAAATGCTCGTTGTCGATGAAGGCTTCGGCACTCAAGATCAAGAAGGGTGCGATCGCCTGATTGCCGCAATTAACGCGATCGCGCCAGAATTCGCTTGCATCCTCACTATTACGCATATGCCGCACTTTAGAGAAGCCTTCCAAGCGCGAATCGAAGTCACCAAAACTCAAAATGGCTCCGAACTGATGCTGTGCCTATAGATCAAAATGGTTTGGACTCCTGTAGAATAGGAGGGTTGTTTAAATTCGCCGATCCTATGGCAGTTCCTAAGAAGAAAACCTCCAACGCCAAGCGCGACCAGCGCAAAGCGACTTGGAAACGCAAAGCCAATCTGCAAGCCCAGCGCGCTCTGTCTCTCGGCAAATCGATTCTCACCGGACGGGCAAAAGGCTTCGTCTATCCGACCGAAGAAGAAGGGGAAGAAGAATAAGTAAAATGCGTGATTCCGTCTAATTGAAGAGTCACGCATTTTTTTGGCTCTGCTATATTTCCAGAGTCACGCCTCTCTCAAAAGTCACGATTATGTTAGGCAAATATTTCAAAAAGCCAGAACCGCAACATGGCGATCGTGTTCCTCCCGGTCAGAGACTAGCGACAGGATTTCCCGTTCTGACCTATGGCGACACTCCACAAATTGATCGTTCTAATTGGCAATTTCGCGTCTGGGGACTGGCTCAGGAGAAAACCTTTTCCTGGGACGACTTCATGGCGCTGCCGCAAAGCGAATTTACCGCCGATTTTCACTGCGTTACTACCTGGTCAAAGCTGGATGTGCAGTGGGTTGGCGTGAAAGTGACCGACTTTATGAACGCGATTGCAGTCGATCCGAAGGCCGTGCATATTATGGAACATTGCTACGGCGGCTATACAACGAATATCTCAGTGGAAGATTTCGTCCGAGAAGAAAACTTCTTTGCTCATACGCTGTTTGGTGAGCCATTACCAGTCGACCATGGTGGGCCATTGCGTTTAGTCGTTCCCCACCTGTACGCCTGGAAAAGCGCAAAATGGATTAATGGTTTAGAATTTCTGTCAAAAGAAGACTTAGGATTTTGGGAGCGCAACGGCTATCATCACCGAGGCGACCCCTGGAAAGAAGAACGATACAGCGGAAGATTCTCCTAAACAAGAGCCGAGGCATTACACCTCGGCTTTTTTGGGCTAATGGGTCGGTAGATAAACCGTAAAGGTACTTCCCTTCCCAAGCTCTGTTGAAACGTTGATTCTGCCGTTGTGCGCCTCAACAATTCGACGAGTGAGATGTAATCCCAGACCGCTACCCGATCGCTTGTGTTTGCCCGGAACAAAGCTTTCAAACAGATTCTCTCGATCGCTCTCCGAAATTCCAGGACCTGTATCCTGCACTTCCAGCTTAATTGCAGGCACCAATCCGGTATCCACCTTTGTTAACCGAACAGAAACAGAACCTTCGTCGGTGAATTTAATCGCATTCCCAACTAAGTTTGTCATCACGCGATAAAGTTCTAATCGATCGCCCTTCGCATTGAAGTTATCGTTCTCATTCAACTCTAGCTTCAACGTTAAATGCTTGTCGATCGCAAGCGGTGAAAGTTCCTTAGCTACTTCTTGCGCCAGTTCCCCTAAATCAACAGGCGAAAATACTAGCGTCTTCCGTCCCGCCTCGTAACGATACACTTCCAGCAGCGTGTTCACCATCGTCAGCAAGTTCGCATTACTCCGAATCATAGTGGAGATCGCATCTTGAACATCGCTAGACAGGTCACCTAATGCCCCTTGAGACATTAGATTCAACATGCGATCGGCCGCCACTAACGGCGTTCTCAAGTCATGCGTCAATCGTGAAACAAAGTCCTCTCGCTGGCGTGCAATCTGATCGCGCTCATCGACACTGTGCTTCAAGCGAAGCAGCGCCCGGACTCTTGCTAACAATTCATCGAAATGTACAGGCTTGCGGATGAAATCATCGGCGCCAGTATCCAAACCCTGCGCTACACTCGGCTGATCGTAAGCCGTCGTCAACAAAATCGGCATAAAGGGCAGCGAGGTATTCGCTCGAATTCGGCGCGTGACTTCATACCCATCCATGCCCGGCATCATCACATCCAGCAGCACCAAATCAGGCGGAGACTGATCGATCAGGCGTAAGGCTTCTTTGCCACTGTCCGCAAGTTCAACCTGATAACCTTCGTCCTGCAAAATGGCTTGAATCAGCAGACAGTTATCAGGCGTGTCGTCTACCACAAGAATACGATCGACGGTGCGGGATCGGTTGAAAGGGGAGTGATTCATGCAATCCACCTATGAAAGGCAAAGTCAGTCAGTATTCTGAATAAACACGACTTAGGTTACACTCTACCTCATTCTTCTGATGGATTTTTCCTGTATTGTTCGACGTACTGCACAACAAGTGGGGTTATCTTCTCGATAATCTCGCTAAACGTCGATCGTTCCTCGTCTGTCCAATGGCGCGGCTCATTCATCAAACAAGGCTGCAAAACCCCCCAAAGCTGATGATCATGACAAAGGTGCCCATGAATCAGTGCCCGATGCCCGAAATTCTCGCGCTCAAACTGTGCATTTAAGGCTTTAGGGCTTGCCGTCGTCACGTCTTCTACAAAGATCGAAGGTTTAGTAGCAAGTGCAGCCGCAAACATTGGATCTTCATCAGCAAGCAATTCAGGTTCAGGCTTCCAGTCTTCATCGTAGACTGTAGGAATCTCTGAGTTGCGCGTCCAGCAAAAGGGAACCCGACCCAAGAGAGTCTGTGGATCCCGCAGGTAAACAAAACAACGATCGCTGTTCAAGTACTGCGCGATCGCCTCCATCAATGCTGGAAGTGCATCAGCGGAGTTCGTTTGAAATAGTTCAGCAATCTCAGGCGGCATCTTTTACAAACGTCCATTCAATCAGCTTACGCGGCGCATTTTTAAGGGCTTCAGTCAGTTCTGCATTACTATCAAATTTGACCTGTGTCAAAACAGTTGTTTCAACATTGACTGTAAATTTGTCCTCTTGGAAGCACCAGGGTGTGACTGTAACTAAGCCGTTCTCAAGCTGTTTGATGTCATAGTCCTGACCATCATGAGCTTTACTGATTTCGAGCCGGCGTTCGTCGGCTGGAAGCTCTTGCTGACAGAGGATCAAAGAGCAGCGATCGCACCATTGCAAAAAGTCATAAGCTTGCGTTGCTTCTTCTTCAGAAATGCCTAAGTTCTCGCGCCAAAGTCTTTGCTTTTCAATTTGCTCATCTAGGAACTTGTCAGCTTCAGGGGAAGTTCCACGTTTAGCTGAGTTCAATCGCAGCAGATGCATTGAGACAAGCAAAGCCACCCACCGACCCCGATATAGCGATCCTTCAACATGTTTTCTCAGGCTATGATAATCAGTCTCTTGATCCGTATCTTGAGTAAAGTCTTTAGGCGCACCCGCTTTATTGAGGTTATTTTCTTCCCATTCGCGCTCTAAGTCGTCATGATGTGAGATCGCTGCGATCGTTTCATACAAACGAGGCGGAGCATCTTTTCTGCGCCATTGTCCACCAATCTGAGCTGCAAGCAGAGCATGAGCACGATGATAGATAATCTGCCAACCGTTTTGGGTTGCATTAACGATCATTACGGTTACGCATAAAACAACAATATAGATAATAATATTGAATGCACTGTCTGGATAAATCTATCTAGCGATCGAATATTCGTGTTTCAATATCTAATAGTCCGGACAGAATTTGAGCAGATTTTGAGGCTCAAGCCCTTATCCAGTCGTGGGTAAGATCTTTTTTCAAAGTCAGGAACAGAGCTAATCTTGAAAAAATTGCTCGATCCTTGAACTGCAAACCCTGAAAGCTTTGTAGAATCGCTCAAAAAACTGTCCGGCGTATTGATATCGTCAGTTAAATAAGATTCTAAGACATCATTTACTGGCAAATTAAATTCAAGGACACCAAAACTGTTGCACTGCCAGAAACAAATATTATTTAACTCTACAGTCAGTCATCGCTACACGGAAAGTTGCTCAATCAGATGAGGTTAGAACTATCTGCTAAACTCCTCCTCATAGACGTGAGTCTCCAACGAAGGCGCAGAATGGCGCATGGAAGTGACACAACACGCAGAAATTCAGCAGTTGTCTAAGCAACTATTAGCGAGTTGGTCGGGAATGTATTTGGTTGAAGAGGGGGATTTAGCGGTAGCTTCGCTTCCCGTAGGAGGCGCGGCTCCTCAAGTCGTGCGTCGAGTTTAGGTTGCTCACCTGTCCAAGCCTGATAGAAATCGGGATAGCTCATATTCTGGGCACAGTTCCAAATAATTTGGTAAGCAACCTCAGAACGTACTCCCTCAACATCTTCCCACTCCAGGCACGCACCACTTTCAAACTCATCATCATTCAAATCAGCACGTTTAGGATTGAGATAACTCTTGAGTTCCTGAGCAACTTTCGTTAGAAGTTCTCTCGATTTCAGATGCTTAAAGCAATTCGTTAGCCTTTGACGATCGCGGTGATCACTTGTTCTCTGGAAGGTCTGAACAAATTTGAGCAAAGCTGCGATCGCTTTCTCATCACTGATACCAACACTTGCTAATTCTTGAGCAATGCTCCAAGGAAACCAATCATCCGATTCCAGCAATTCGATCAATGTTGCGATCACCAACGAATTACCTGGATCAACAACTCCCAAAGCTTCCGCCGCAGCATATCGATTGCTTCGCCTTTGCGATCGTTGAGTCAGTCGTGTTAGTGCAGCGATTACCAGTTCATCTCCGACCTCAATACCGCGAAAAATTGACAAAGCTTCGCAAAGAAAATCATCGGGTTTGTCTCTAGAAGCTGAATCAATGCGTGAATTGCTAATTGTTTAGTGTTATCAATTTCAAGTAAAGAGTTGAGAACTGGAAGACAAGGAGTATCCGAAATTGAAGTTTGTACCAGTTGAACTAAGATGTCGATCGCGCTTTGACAATCGGGATCATTCCGTACAAGACTATCAGCGGCTCTCCGCAATGAATACTCTGAAAGTCCTCTTAGTTCAGATCTAGTCAATGTTTCAAGCTCCAGCAATTCTATTTCAGTTTGATTAATCTGGGCAGCTTCTAAAATCTCACCAAGAACTGTTATCGCTGTGGAATTGTTTTTGTCAATTCTCAACATTGCTGCTGCAATGTGACAGCGCAATAAAGGCTCCTGAGCATCGGAAAGCATCTGAGTAAGTTCAGCGATCACGGTTGAATCGTCGATCGCAATCCTTCCTAGTGCTTCTACAGCCTCCCATCCAAAATAGCCTTCAGATGGATAAAACTCAGCTTGATAAACGCGCGTTTGTCGAATCAGATTTAGTTTTAGTAACGCTGACACTGCAACTTGACTACCAGATCCAATCCTTCCAAGCGTTGCCGCGAGTTGATTACAGATATATATATATTAATTAAAAGAGCATTCTTCTTGTGATCGACTCAAAATTTGATACTGCCACCTATTTATAAGCTCAGCCACAGCCCCAGTAACAGTCTCATTTTCAATTGCAATCTCTCTGAATGCCCAAACGACATTCACAAAATCACGTAATTCCGAAGCACTCAAATCAGCATTTGCAATTTCAGTCAGCACAGAAATAATTACAGAATTCTGTGAGTCGATTGCTATCAAACTTGTAATTGCTTTAACGCGCTCCCGAAAAGGTTGAGGATGTTGAACCAACCTTTCTAAAGCTGCGACCGCGCTCTCATCGCCCGGATTTAATCTTCCCAATTCTTCAGCAGCCCGTCGAAGAACAACTAAGCTATCCGTTGTATGTATACTCGCTTAATGTCAGTTCTCTTCAATGCTTCTCGTGCAGTGATCGTTAAGGCTTGTGGATAGACTTTCCAATCACTTTTCGAAGTTCGGCAAAAGGAATAACTTCACTTGAGAAGTTGATCTACGATCGCATCGGCGTGTGAGCGGTCGGGGAAAAATGCGATCAACTCTGCCGCTAGGAAATAAGTTTGATAACTGAAGAAGTGATTACAGCGATCGTCAAAATTGATTAGAACATCAATGAAGGCTTCAATTTCTAAAGCAAAAGCCCTTCTACAGTTTAGAGCAGAAAGGCTTTTATCTATATAGACACCCTGGCAGCTAGCTATTTTGACAAGAGGCTACCCTCTCACTATCGTCGCCGCAAATGCGTTTCACCACTCAGTTCGGGATGGATGAGCGTGGGGCCACACCGCCATCACCA
>NZ_JAMPLL010000024.1:0-57416 GCF_039962495.1 Leptolyngbya sp. AS-A5
ACCCTCTCATGCTGACTGCTGCTGGACTATGGAACTTTTACTTGCTCGCTGCTTAAGCTGATGGCAAAAAGCAGGAATCTCATAACTCTACAACTTATTTCCCAACAACTCTAATGCAGAAGATGCGCTGGAAATCGCGATCGCTCAATCGTTTAGCTACGCAGATTTATCAGAAGATTTAGAGGCGATCGGGCAAATTCAATCAGGAGGCTTAATTGGTCCGCTACTACTAGATGACGACTGGTATGTATTTCAGGTGGACGAGTTTCTACCTGCTGAATTGGATGAGGAACTAGAGGCACAATTGCGAGATGAAATCTTTGCCCAATGGCTGAGTGAACAGGTGTCAGCAATGTCTGTCAAATTAGAGGTGAGCTAAATGGTTGTTCAACAGGAACGGCAGGACATTTATGCACTGAATTTGCCCTGGGACGAACCCCCGCTAAGTTTGCTGAATGATGAGCAGCAACTGTTCTTCCGTCAAGAGGCTCAGGTCAGCTGTCATCAGATGGGTGAAGTGCTGTGGTCAAGTCGCACACCCGGTAGTCAATTACTCGTCATTTCTGGGAAGGTGCGATTGGTGCAGGAGCCAAGACGATCAGCCCTGGAAGCGGAAAAATCTGTGACGCTGAAGCCTGGAGATGGGTGTGGGGATGCTTTGGAATTGGTCGGATACTGGAAAGCCAGAGCCGCTAGCAAAAAAGTGGTGGTCGTGTTCTGGCAGTTTAACCTCTGGCAGGATGTCACTACCCATGAACTGAAGAGTTTCTGGGCGGACTTGCGTTGGCGTTATCAACCGCTTGATCCTAGATTGCCCCATCCAGTTTCTGGCTATCCTTATGAGTTCAGCCTCAATACCGCAGCGGCTTGCCTCACCATGGTGACGCAGCAAATGCAAACTCCGGTTCCGCTGAAACAAGTACAACGACAGGTGCGAGGGCAGGCTGCCCCAAATCTGGTGGAAGCAGGGGAGAAGCTGGGACTGCACCTGCACCATATTCAAACGGATTGGTCGAATCTGAAGCGGCTGTCGTTTCCGGCATTACTGCACTGGCAACAGATCATTGGGTGCTGGTGTATGAAGTAGACGGAGAACGGTTGGTCATTGCTGATCCGATGAACCGCAGCAAACGATGCGAAAGCCTGCCGCGAGAGATGGTGGAAGCTGCTTGGGATGGGCAACTGTGGCTGGTTGAACCCTTACCAAAAGCCGCAACTTTCAATCTGGATTGGTTTTTGCCTGCGATCTGGCCACAAACAACTGTTGATCGAAGTGCTGGTAGCCTCATTAGTCTTGCAGCTTTTGGGACTCGCGACGCCCATTATCACGCAGGTCGTGATTGACAAAGTGATTGTGCATGAGAGCCTTTCAACGTTGCATGTGATGGCGATCGCGCTTTTAGGTGTGAGCGTCTTTGAGGCGGTGCTGGACATCCTGCGCCTGTTCATCTTCACCCACACCGCCCGACGACTAGATCTGAGTCTATCGTCACAACTGTTTCGTCACTTGCTTCAGTTACCCCTGGCATACTTTGAAGCGCGACGGGTAGGCGATACCGTAGCACGGGTGCAGGAGCTAGAAAATATTCGTCAGTTTCTCACTGGAACGGCTCTCACCGTGGTGCTGGATGCTGCTTTCATCGTGGTCTATTTGACGATGATGGTGTTCTACAGCCCCAAATTAACGCTGATCAGCTTGGCTATCTTGCCAGTATTGATTGCGTTGATTCTGGTGGTGACACCCATCCTCCGTAACTGGGTGAATGAATCCTTTAATCGCCATGCCGATAGCCAATCGTTTTTGGTCGAAACGGTTTCGGGGATTCATGCGGTGAAAGCTCATACGGCTCAACTGGCAACCCGCGAACGCTGGGAAGGCTTGTTCGCCCGCTATGTCAAAACCAGCTTTCGGGCCTCCACCATTTCCAATGTGGATGGTCACATTGGTGAGTTTTTGACCCATCTTTCAGAGTTACTGATCCTTTGGTTTGGAGCCATGTTGGTGATTGAACATCACCTCACCGTGGGGCAATTGGTCGCATTTCAGATGCTGTCAGGACGGGCAATTTCACCGCTCCTGCGGCTGGCTCAACTCTGGCAGGACTTTCAGCAAGTGTTACTGTCCGTTGATCGGCTGGGCGACATTCTCAATGCTGATCCGGAGGAGACCGAAGAAACTGGGCTGGTATTGCCACTCCTTCAGGGACAGGTCACCTTCGAGCAACTCTTCTTCCGTTATCAACCACACCTGGAACCTGCATTGAAAGGGATCTCTGTTGATGTGCCACCGGGGATGTTCATTGGCATTGTCGGTCGCAGTGGTTCTGGAAAAAGTACCTTGTCAAAGCTGATTCAACGGCTCTATCAGCCAGAATCGGGACGGGTGTTGGTGGATGGATTTGACATCAAAGGCGTGAATCTAACCTCTTTGCGGCAGCAAATAAGTGTGGTGTTACAGGATGACTTTCTGTTCAACGGGTCAGTTGCGGACAACATTACTTTCAACAATCCGGACATTTCACCGGCACGAATCATCGAAGCAGCTCGAATGGCAGTTGCCCACGACTTCATCATGGAATTACCCGAAGGCTACGAGACCCAGATTGGTGAACGGGGGACAGGCTTATCCGGTGGGCAACGACAGCGATTAGCATTAGCGCGATTGTTTCTCTCTGATGCGCCAATCCTGATTTTGGATGAAGCGACTAGTGCATTAGACAGCGAAACGGAACGGAGAGTCATGCAGAATTTAGAACGCATTCGAGCAGGGCGAACCGTTGTCATGATTACGCACCGATTTTCACCCCTGAGACAAGCCGATCGCTTTCTGGTATTGGAAAAAGGAGTGCTGATTGAGCAGGGTTCCCATGAAGGCCTGTTACGGCAAAAGGGAGCTTATTGGACGCTCTATCAACAACAGCAGGCAGCTGTTTAGTTAGTGGTCAGCAACTACATCTGACATCTGACAAATCATAAAACCTATCAAGAGTGCTGAATGAGTCATAGAGGATGAAACTTCAATCAAAACATTCAGGAGAAAAATAATGGAACGTCAAGAGAAACGCTACTCGAATCAACAATCAAATGCTACATTTCAGCCTCAAACCTACCGTCAAGCAGGATTTGAGCAAGTCAATGCAGGAAGAGCTGAAACGCATAGTAGTTCTGCTCCAACCTCACCTGGTTCACAGCAACCCTTAGTTGGCGTTATCGATCAAGGGTTTGGTGCTGGAGAACACGGTACAAAGGTCTTGAAAACGATCGCCGAAAGTAATCCCCAATCTCCAGCCTGGTTAGGTGGGGGAGTCGGCAATGGTAACTGGGCAAACTCACTAACAAAGTTTGTAGATGCTGCCAAAACACTAGGAAAGCAAGCAGTTGCTAACCTCAGTTTTGACCTGACGGAGAAACATCCGGATGGTAGTGTGACAACGAGATCGCAACTGACAACCGCAGAACAGCAAGCCCTCAACTATGCCCGCGACAATGGCGTATTGATTGTGGCATCCGCAGGCAATCAGGGGAGTGCAATGTCGGCTCTGGGGCAAGCATCCCAACAGTTTGATAACATCATTGCGGTAGGCGCAGCAGACGGTAATCATCGCGCCGATTATTCCAGCTATGGTAATGGCTTAGATCTGGTGGCACCGGGCCAGCAAACGGGTGACGCTTTCACGGGTACGTCGCGAGCGGCAGCAGAAGTGACAGGCACGATTTCCAGGATGTGGGCAGCCAATCCCACGCTTGATTATCGCTAGGTGACTCGCACACTGGAATCAACCGCAACCGATCTTCAGCAATCCGGTTGGGATACTCAAACCGGAGCGGGACTGCTGAATATGGCTGCTGCTGTGAATCTGGCAAGAACCATCACACCGGAAACTCAGGTGTTCTCTGGGGCTCAACTGATCCAGCAGGTGAACGGCTCGTTTGACAATTCCACCTGGAAGAGTACTGATGGAGCTGTAGCGAGTGAGCGGCTCGCTTGGAGTTGGAGTGATTTTGGGCATACTGCCCTGGATGTCATTGGCACCATTGATCCGACACCTATTTCAGATGGAGTGAATGCTGCCTGGTACACTGTTGAAGGAGACTACACCAATGCCGCGATCTCAGCAGTTTCCATGCTTCCCGGAGGTGACGTTGCTAAGGCTGGCAAGTGGGCTGCTAAGGGATTGAAGGCAGGCAAGAGTGCTAAGACTGCCAAAGGATTAGACAAGACGGCTAATGTTGCTACCAGGGCGGAAAGTGATGCAAAAGCCATCAATTTGGGCCAGCCAGTCAATCGATCAGTCCCCATTCACAAAACTCCATCAAATCGGGAAGTCCGCAACGAGCACAAAATTTAGCTGGCGCACGTCCCCGCAGGGGCAGCTATCAATCAGCACAAAATCATGGATCAGGAGGCTCTGTACTCACTCGACCCAAACCAGGGACTAGAGGCAGAACGCGACCAACTCAAGGAAGTTCGTCTAAAGGTGTCGCTGGTACAAGCCCTGGCAGAAGCGCAGACGGTGGTGTTCAACCAGCACGTGGTCTAGGTAATCCTGGTAGCAGAGGTCCACATAGAGGTTCCGGTAACTCACAGCAACGCGGTGGTTTAGGCAATCCTGTTACAAGAGGAAAAGGTACTCAAAGCAATTCGACTCCTCATCAAAGTTCAAATAGACCTCCCCAATCAATCAGTCAGGGTACAGCTTCTGGCGCTTTGAACAGAAACTCAGGAATATCTTCCAACCGAACCTCTCCTGGAAAGCCAGGTGGTAGCTCCCCGCAATTGAATCTTCCCTCATGGCTGAAACCTGCTGCAGGTGCTCTTTTCCTGGGTGGTTTCGGTTCACTACTGGGAGGAGGTGCACAATCTACACCCTCTCAGCAATCTGAAGCAGATCCCACCAACCGACTACTCCCTGCTCAGCCAGGTCATGACGGGGTTTCTAACGGAGGCTTGGGCACTGCTCCATCGCCCTGGAATCCTTCCCCTCCCGATCAACTCGATCCTCTGCTGCCTCACATTCAGGACACCCGTGACCTTAAGTATCTTAACGATCCCTCAATACTGGGGCGTTTAGATGAGATCCATCCAGGAGAGAGCTTGTCAGAGGTTGCTAAACGGATAAAATCCCGTGTATGGGGTAAAAACGGTGCTGAACTAACTGATCCTGCTCAACCCCCTACGTTTGAGAATCAATCGCAAAATACAACTCCATCAGGAGAAATAAATTCGCCCCCTTTCCGATTCGATGCCAGTAAACTTCTTCCCAAGAAAGCTACCCCTGAGGACAGAGCGATGCTTCAGGAATTCCTTGATCGGCATCCTGAGCTTATGTCAGAAGAAATAAGACCAGGGGCTACGACACCATTTGGAAAGAGGGAAACTTGGGAATTGTTAAGGACGATGAGGATAAATCCTGAGGCATTGCAGCTCCCCGATTGGAGAGATACAGATAAGATGCGCCGTGAACCCGGTGTCGCTGTAGGAGGTGAAACTCTACCTAATACTGATTACTTATTCCAACCTCTGGATAATCAAGGTAAGCAGCGTGCTCCAATTGGATTGATTCCAGGTCAAATTGCTCGCCAATTACGAGGAAAAGATTTCAAGAATTTTGACGAGTTTCGTGCAACCTTTTGGAAGCTTGTTGCACAAGATTCAAAGCTTAGCCAGGGTTGGGAAGACCCGGAAAACCTAAAGCGTATGAAGGAGGGGAAAGCTCCTTATGCTCCGCGCAATGGGCGAACAGGTAAAGAAATTTCCTATCAACTGGATCACAGTGATGATCTGCAGTATGGCGGTGGTGTGTACGACATGGATAGCATTCGGATCGTCACACCGCGCTTCCACGACGAGTACGGCAACTAACACATCAAGCAGTAGGGTGGGCAGTGCCCACTCTACACTGCAGTCTTTCAGTTTAGACCCTCAACGATCGCGATCAAAACCTCAAACATGGAGTTCTGAACTCAAATTTTCAACCTCAGAAGCCCAATTTTCTAGTTTTAGACTGCATTCTCCAAGTTCTAGACTCAAATCTCCAGCCAAATATTGAGCCGTCACTTCTACTCAAATAAAATTGGAGGCAAATATGAACATGCCGCGCTCTTCTCCCATTCAACGTCAGCAAACCAAACAGCAATTTGCCAATACCCAGAGTTATCTCAACTACAAACTCGGTAATGCGGTGCGTCGTCTGCCGCCTGTCTATACCCGTGTGTTAGTTGGTGGCATCTGCCTTGCTGTTACTGGGGCGATCGCTTGGGCAGCATTTAGCAAAATCGATGAAGTCGCCACAGCCAAGGGGGAGATTGCTCCGGCAACCCAGGTGCAACCAATGCGATCGCTGGCCAGTGGACAACTGCGCGAGATTAATGTGACCGAAGGAAAGGTGGTTAAGCAAGGCGACGTCCCAGTGCAACTTGATCCAACCCAATCCACAGCAGAAGTGCAGCAGTTGCAAACTCTGGCCACGCAAAATCGGGATTCCCTAGCCCGCTTAGAAGCCGAACGGAGCGGGAAAGTGCGGACAGGAACCGTGTTGCAAAATGAATTGCTAGCCTCACGCTTGCGGGAGTACCGCGATCGCCGAGCAGCGGCTGAAGCGGATGCCAGCCGACAACTGAGTACGATTCGATCCACTCAGGTACAAAAAACTCGTCTACAAGCAGACCTCTCCTACGGCAGACAAAAATCTGAGGCAATGCGATCGCTTGCAAGCCAAGGAGCCGTGCCCCGGTTTGATTACATCGACACGCAAAACAAAGTGGAAGGGTTACAAAAAGAAATTGCAATTCAGGATCAGACGATCGAGCAGGCGCGACAAGCCTTTCAAGCCGCCAAGAATAATGCCAGTCGATTAGAGTCGGAACGGCAGAGTGAGATTCTGACTCAAATTGATAAGCAACAGCAGGAATTGACCGATCTGGAAGGCAAACTCTCCCAAGCCAGGGAACAACAGAAACAAAGCACGATTCGAGCAGGCGTAACGGGCACAGTTTACAACGTGAAAGTGGCGAAAACGGGGGCAGCCGTCCATGCAGGCGATGAACTGCTGTCGATCGTTCCCGCTGGTGAAGAACTGCTGGTAGAAGCCAAAGTCCCAAACCAAGATATTGGATTCATCAAAACAGGGATGCACGTCAAGGTGAAGCTTGCTACGTTTCCCTACCAGGAGTACGGCATGGTGGAGGGAACGGTCAGTAAAATCAGTCCCAATGCAGTGAATGAGAAAGAGGCAGGGTTGGTCTTTCCAGTGCAGGTGCGACTCAAGCAGCATTCGGTTCGAGTGAATGGTCAGGAGGTTCCCCTTACCCCCGGCATGGCAGCCACCGCTGAAGTTGTCACGCGTCAGAAAACTGTACTCAGCTTTTTGCTAGACCCGATCACGGGCAGTTGGGATCGGGCCTTTTCAGTGCGCTAAGGGGAACCAGAGAGCGAAACTTTTTAACGTCAGTTCGACAGATTAGAAGATGGCAGGAGGCGGAGCAGGCAAGCCTTTTGGTTGCAAGTCGAGCGAGGGTAACTTGGGCTGATAGGTGTAGGCAATCAATCCTGCCAATAGGTTGACGAGGAAGTTCCAGCCACTGGGATGATCCGGCGGACAGGCGACCACCTGTTTGCTATAGCCAGTTTTGAGCAAAAAGTTACACAACCGGGTGAAATCAATGCCCCAAAAGCAAGCTCGATCGCATCGGGTCTAGACGAAGGCAACCGCTTCGTTTAGCTGGGGAGGATTGAGCGGATCATGTCCGATCTGCTGAGCAATGCGCTCTCTTGCCAAGCTACGGTATTCAGCAAAATGCTCCCCGGCTGCACACAATCCAATATAGAGATTCAGCGATCGCGGTCTGCGGCGGATCATTTCCCAGAGTTGCCACCAAAACTGTGCGCGAATGTCTTTTCGACAAATGCCCTGAAGCCAAATCACCTGCATGATTAATCGGAGTCCCTTTCCGAGTGGGAAATGTAAGCTTTGACGCAGCCGTGGATTCGGAGCAATGTCTAGGCAGTGCTGAAAACAACGCTTTAGATAGTTCGCGGGTTCATACAATGTCCAAAGCGTACTGATGTAGTCGTGAGCAATCTCATCGAGCGATCGAGTGGGATGAAAATTCATTAAGGTATTTTGATCACCGACCTCTAGGGCATCTTGGTGAGTCCGCCGCAGTCGGTTCTCTCGCTTGAGTCGTTCCCATAAATCGGTATTGGGAAGCGCCTGAAGAATCCCTAACATGGGTTGTGGAATCTGGGTTTCTTCCACAAACGCTCGAATGCGATCGCCCGCCCCCGATCGCTCTCCATCAAATCCGAGAATAAATCCAGCATAGATTAACAATCCTGCCTGCGTGATCGTGTGACACGCTTCAACTAAAGGACTGCGGGTGTTTTGATATTTACGAGTTGTTTGCAGACTATCTTGATCGGGTGTTTCAATCCCCAGGAACACCCCATAGAAGCCTGCTTGCACCATCAAATCTAACAGTTCTGGATCATCAGCCAGATTGACGGATGCCTCGGTGACAAAGGTAAAGGGATAATGATGTGCCTCCATCCACGGAATCAGGTCGCGCAAGAATCGTTTAACGTTGCGCTGATTGCCAATAAAGTTGTCATCCACAATAAACACTGAGCCGCGCCAACCGAGATCATAAAGAGCTTGGAGTTCTGCGATCGCTTGCTGCGGCTCTTTAGTCCGGGGCTTACGTCCGTAAAGTGTGATAATGTCACAGAATTCGCAGTTAAACGGACAACCCCGCGAGAACTGAATCGCCATCATCAAATAAGCATCTAAATTGAGTAAATCAAAGCGCGGAATCGGACTCGTGGTCACATCGGGCTTCTCCACGCTGCGAAAGACTCCTTGTTCTGCTCCGGTTGCAAGGGCAGCAATCCATTGTGGAACCGTCAGCTCTCCTTCATCTAACACAAGATAGTGAGCACCTGAAGCTAAAGCTTCTTCTGGCAGAGACGTCGGGTAAGGCCCACCCACCGCAACTTTCTTACCGCATTGCACTGCTTTTTGAATCAAGGCATGAAAATCGGTTTTTTGTGCCAGCATTGCAGACAGAATGACTAAATCACACCAGTTCCAATCGTCGTCGGTTTCGAGTTGCACATTGCGATCGCAAAACCGCATCTCCCACTCGGCTGGCAGCAATGCAGCAGCCGTCAAAATTCCGAGCGGTGGAATAAAGGCTTTTAGTCCTGCCATCTGCATAAAGCGATCGTACGACCAAAACGTTTTAGGAAACTTGGGATAAAGCAAGAGTACTTTCATGGACCATTGTTAATGAGGGGCAATCGTGCAGCACATCGTTAAGCGTAGCGACCAAAGGGGATACGCTGCCCTTTGCAGTAAAAGTTGTAAAACTCTATTAATAATTCATTTTGAGATCAGTTTCTCAGCAATGTTAAAAAAGGTTATAAATTTTAAGATTCGCCCCCGACTCGCTCAAATGGGTAATGTTCTGCAACTATCTTAGATGTCAAGTCATCTTGCAGCAGGTGAAGGACATATCTCCGCTCTGGTACCTCTGCATCAACAAAAAGAAGACCGCAGACACATTTTTGAAACGGCAATTGATTTTGAAACGGCAATTGATCGGGAAAACGGGATAACGAAGCTTGCAAGGTGGTTGGCACAAGCAGACACAACGTTCCAAACCAGTGTTGCCATGCTAGACCGCTGGTTTGAAGAAGTGTTGCACGACTTCGAGCATCGGACAACCAAAGGAATAAATTTCTCCTGTTTCTTTCAATGTGGTGTAACGCCTCAAATGGGGAACTCTACAGACATATGAATAACGAATAGCGAGGAAATCAGGGTGATGAGCTAGCCCCGGAAGCAACATTAGAGCAATGCTGTAGCATTTTTAGGCCATGCTAGCCGCAACAAACTTCAAATAGTGAATCCACATTAGCTTAGGGTCTCAAGGTCACTAAGACTATGCAATTGTTGAAGGTCATTCAGATCTCAGTTACCTCAGCTTAGCTTTTATCTATCTGTTTTGGCGTACTGTCTACGCCTCTCAGTAGAGCAGAGAAGCCGAATTCCCGAATCCGTGTGTTCAGATTGTCGTTTTAGTTGATCCACATGGTGCTATGAATACTGTCTCAAATTAATCAGAACTAGAAGCTTAAGCCATTACTGCACCCTAAGAACAATTGGCTCCTATGGATACGAGTTTGAAAGAGACGTTTCCCTTCCTTGAGGTTGTGGATGTTCGTGTTACTGCTTTAGATTTTGAAGCCCAAATTTCCTTAATGATGCAATGGGCGAAGCAGCAAAAGA
Organism: Leptolyngbya sp. AS-A5; assembly: GCF_039962495.1. Taxonomy (NCBI): domain Bacteria; kingdom Bacillati; phylum Cyanobacteriota; class Cyanophyceae; order Leptolyngbyales; family Leptolyngbyaceae; genus Leptolyngbya; species Leptolyngbya sp. AS-A5. Next base: position 10,290 of record NZ_JAMPLL010000024.1, read on the forward strand.
GTAAAAGCGTTTGTGTGGCAAACGTCCATATGCTAGTGGAAGCCCGTCGAGATCCTGCATTTGCCGATATTTTGAAGAAGGCTGATCTCGTTACTCCAGATGGGATGCCCTTAGTGTGGATGTTGAGGTGGTTAGGGCAGCCCAGACAAGACCGAGTTGCTGGTTTAGATATTATCTTGGCGCTCTGTAGCCGTGCGATCGAAGAGGACGTAGGAATTTTTCTCCTAGGTTCAACACCTGAAATACTGGGACGCATGAAGGCGAGATTTGAAAGCGAGTTTCCAAATCTGAAAATTGCAGGTGCTGCACCACTGCCGTTTCGTCCTTGTACGGAAACGGAAGAGCAAGCAATCGCGCAAACGATTAACGAGAGTGGCGCAGGATTAGTTATGGTTTCTTTGGGATGCCCTAAGCAAGAGGCATGGATTGCTAGACAAAGGGGTAAGGTGCAAGCTGTCATGATTGGTTTAGGTGGGGCTTTCCCGGTTTATGCGGGCCTGAGAAAACGCACTCCTCGCTTGATTCAAAATGCTGGGCTGGAATGGTTATACCGTCTTATCCAGGAGCCAAAAAGACTATGGTGGCGGTATACCAGCACAATTCCGATATTTATATTGCTGGCAGTGAAACAGCTAGCCGTATCTAAGGTATATCAGGGAAGTCTAATAAAGCAGACTGAGCAGAGTTAACGAATCGCAGAAGGCAGAAGCTATGAGGGAGATCTTTTTTAATCCGATAGTCTTACTGCTCGTTGCGGTGATTGGGGCAATCTACCTGCTGCTTTTTTCGTCTTGGGTGACGCGTGAGGAGAATAACCATCGTTTGCGCTGGCTGATTACATTTATCTTTCTATTTAGCGGATTGCACCCAACCGTTGCGCCATTCCCTTATTTTCAGCCAGAAGCGCTCGCTGGGTTCGATAAGTCTCCTGAATCTGCATTTGTGCAATTGACCTTCTATAGTGCGATCGCTCTTCTACTAAGCTCTTGGTTTAGGAGCTTCTTTAGCGGCTTGCTTTATCTAGGCAAGAATCCGTTTTTGTTCGGGTTATTGCTCTTGGCACTGTTATCTGCTTTTTGGTCAGAAACTCCGATTTTATGTTTTAGGTACGGCTTGGTCTTTCTATTTGCGACTCTGTTCGCGATTCATATTGCTAGGGAGTACAGCTTTAAAGCGCTATGCGTCATACTCCGACGATTGGCATTTGTAAGCGGCATTATTAATTTGTGTTCGCCTGCGATCGTGCCCTCACTAGCAATTAAAGACAAAGGACTATCTGGAATTATGCCTTTTCCAATTGATCTCGGTAATTTTCTGGCGTTCGGTGTTGCACTCTGGGTTTCTTATGGCTTAGATGCTCCTAAACAAGAGCGATGGAAGGCATTTGCGATCGCAGGCTTTTTGGGCATGGTGATGTTAATGGCGAATTCTGCCCAGAGTATCTTTATCTGTGTTGTCTTAACGGTCTTAGTCATTGTTCTACAATCGGTGAAATTCTTGGATAGTAAATACTTTCCAGTGTTGCTAATCGGGGGGCTAATTTTAGCAATTGTAACCTCTGTGATTATGCAGTATTTACTTCCACTCATTTTCGCGGCTTTGGGCAAAGATATGTCACTGACAGGACGAACAGAGTTTTGGCCACAGCTGATCGATCGCTTAGAGCAGCATAATTTGTTTGTAGGCTACGGCATTAATAGCTTTTGGCAGGCTTGGCGTGGAGATGATGATCCGGCTCATGGCATTATCATTTATGGTGGTTTTATTCCAACTCATGCCCACAATGGTTTTATTGATTTAGCATTGAGCTTGGGAGTGTTTGGACTCATCCTGTTCTTTATGTCTTGGTTTGTCGGGCTCGCTCAAGCAGTGAAGTACAGCTTGCAAAACGGTTCAGCAGATTGCAGCTTGCCACTTCTGATCTTGGTTTACCTAGTTTTCTTTAACGTCTCACACACACTGCTGACAGGTGCAAACTATATTTGGGTGTTGTATACGATCGCATTAATCCGCTTGCAGATTGAATACAGACAGCAAAGAAAGTCGGCTCCTGAACTTCAATCTGTCAGGAGCTTACCGGTATGAATCAATCCTGGGTTCAACTTCTGCCTCCGTTTCTTCGCACTAAGCTGGAGGGGCGCTATACCGTACAAAAGATTCTTGGCAATACGGGATGGTTGCTTATCGATCGAATTCTCCGCATGGGATTGGCGCTGATTGTAGGCGTTTGGGTTGCTCGATACTTAGGGCCAGAGCAATTTGGACTGTTTAACTATGCGATCGCTTTTTCTGCGCTCTTCAGTCCCATTGCGACATTGGGGCTAGAGGGGCTTGTGGTTCGCGACATTGTTCAATCTCCTGCTGATAAAGATGAAATCCTAGGTACGACTTTTCTAATTCGATTGGTAGGTGGCACTGCGGCTTGGTTGTTATCGTTGGGTGTAATTTACTGGATGCGCCCAAACGATGCAATGATTCAATGGCTTGTAGGAATTGCTGCCGCAGGATTTATCTTCCAAGCCTTTGACATTATTGACTTTTGGTTTCAATCGCAGTTGCAATCGAAGTATTCAATTCTTGCAAAAAGCGCCGCCTTCATCTTTACGGTTGGGGTGAGAGTGGCACTCATTCAGATCAGAGCGCCCCTGATTGCCTTTGCTTGGGCAGCTTGTTTTGAGGGCATCCTAGTTGCAATTGGACTAATTGCAGCCTACTGCTCTAGAGGATTTTCTTTGACCTCGTGGCGGGGAAGTATCACTCGCGCCCGGACATTGCTGAAAAACTGTTGGGCTTTAATTCTGTCAGGTTTAGCAATCATGACTTACATGAAGATTGATCAGGTGATGTTGAATGAAATGATGGGGAGTGAAGCGGTTGGAGTGTATTCAGCAGCCGTGAAGCTGTCTGAGATTTGGTATTTTGTGCCGATGGCTCTGGCTTCCTCAGCCTTTCCTGCGATTGTAGAACTACGATCGAAAGATATTGATCTGTACTATCAACGACTACAAGGTCTATTTAACTTTCTGGTACGGCTTGCTTATGCGATCGCGCTCCCAGTCACTTTTCTAGCAGAATGGCTGATTATGCTTTTGTTTGGCAGCGATTATGCTGCATCTGCACCCATCTTAGCAATTCACATTTGGGCAGGTGTGTTTGTGTTTCTGGGGGTGGCTCAAGAGTCGTGGAGCTTTGCTGAGGGGTTTCTCAAGCTGTCATTACAGAGGACTCTGATCGGTGCGGTGATCAATGTGCTGCTCAATTTTATTCTGATTCCAATTTACGCTGGAGTCGGTGCGGCAATTGCAACGGTGATTGCTTATGGATGTGCGGTGGTCGTAACAAACTTCGTTGATCCCAGAGCAAAACGGATTTTGGCGTTACAACTCAAAGCACTTTTCTTGGTTGGATAACTTCTTTGGATAACTTCTGATGAAAACACTTCCTATGCTGCTAAAAAACAATCTGAAAGACTTGAAAATGACTCTTCGGGATGGGTACTCCAGAAAGTCCTATTCGCAAGAGGGTGAGGATCTGATTTTGCATCGTGTGTTTGAGACTGTTGATCGTGGATTTTATGTGGATGTGGGTGCTCATCATCCTAAACGGTTCTCCAATACTTTCATCTTCTATCAAAGAGGATGGTCAGGTATCAATATTGACGCAATGCCGGGAAGTATGGAGCCTTTCAAACGCTTGAGACCAAGAGATATCAATGTGGAAGCAGCGATCGCTTCGAGTCCCAGAGAAATGACATTTTTTGTGTTTGATGATCCGGCGTTGAATTGTTTCGGTCGCGAACTAGCAGAACGAAGATGGCAGGGGGCTTACTCTTTGAAGCAGGAAATTCAGATTGTTACGCAGACTTTGGAGGAAGTACTGCACAGCCATCTTCCGACGGGGCAGAAGATTAACTTTTTGTCGATCGATGTTGAAGGCTTAGATTTGGAAGTGCTGCAATCGAACGATTGGTCAGCGTTTAGACCGGAGTATATTTTGGCTGAATGCGCTGAGATGGACTTGGAGCAGATTCAGAAAGGTAGTGTCTATCAGTTCTTGGCAGAGAGAGGGTATTCTCTGTTTGCCAAAACGTTGAGTACCGCCGTCTTTAAAGCAAATGAATGAGTTACGTATAGTTTGCAGCAATTTGAGAGAGCCGCATGAAAACCCCTGTTGCCTTGATCATTTTTAAGCGCCCGGATACTACGAAACGAGTCTTTGAAGCAATTCGACAAGCTAAACCAGAACAATTGCTAGTCATTGCAGATGGTGCTCGCGTCGATCGACCCGGTGAAGCTGAAAAGTGTGCTGCGGCTCGTGCCGTGATTGATTCGATCGACTGGAAATGCGAACTTTTGACGAATTACTCCGACCTCAATTTAGGCTGTAAACATCGGGTTGCTAGTGGACTCGATTGGGTTTTTGAAACGGTTGAAGAAGCAATTATCCTAGAAGATGATTGTTTACCGCATCCGACGTTCTTTCGGTTTTGTGAAGAATTGCTCGATCGATATCGCGATGATCAGCGCATTATGTCGGTTTGTGGAGACAATGCGCGGTTAGCGACCCGCAGAACAGAGTATAGCTATTACTTTGCGCGATCGACCCCCATTTGGGGATGGGCAACTTGGCGACGAGCTTGGCAGTATTACGATGTGAATATGGCGCTTTGGCCCACGATCAAAGATGGAAACTGGTGCAAAGATATCTTGATTGATCCAAAGATTGCTAAAGCTTGGGAACACACATTTCAGTCTGTGTATGACAACTTAGTCGATACTTGGGACTATCAATGGACTTTTGCTTGCTGGGTGCAAAGCGGAATCAGCGCGATCGCAAGTACCAACTTGATTTCTAACTGTGGTTTTGATGGGGATGCAACTCATACGAAGGAATTTAATCCACATCTAGCAAATCGACCAATTGAAGCAATGGAGTTTCCTCTGAAGCATCCACCTTTTGTCATTCGCGATACACAAGCTGAGCATTCGCACTTTACGCAAGAGGCACCGAGTTTAGCCTTTCGTGCCAGCAGAAAAGCTCAGAGAATTCTCAAACAGTTGATCCATCACTAGAAGGTAATCTCAATTTTCTAAATCCGCCACCCGTGGGAAATTTAGAGGGCAGGAAGCTGTCCTACCGAAACGAAAATCTCATTGAACGAACACTAGCCTAGTTATCTCCTTCAATCAAGATATGGAAGTTCTTCATTTAAGTTCCTCGGACCTTGCAGGAGGGGCGGCTCGTGCTACTTATCGATTGCATCGCGGGTTGCGACAAGCTGGATATCGATCGCAGATGTTAGTGCAAGCGAAAAGCTCTCATGATCCCTCTGTTCTTGTTGAAAAGAAGTTCTTGAGGAAATTCAACGAGAAACTTTTAATCAGTGAAAGACTGGATGACCTACCCGCACAATCGCGCAGTCATTCACGATTTTCGCCGCAGTGGGTTCCAAATCGGGTCGTCTCTCAGGTCGCTCAACTTAAACCGAGTGTGATTCATCTGCACTGGATTTTTAAGGGATTTCTGAACATTGAAAACTTAGCGCAATTCCGGCAGCCTTTAGTCTGGACGCTGCATGATATGGCTGGATTTACAGGTGGATGTCACTATGCGGAACAGTGCGATCGCTACACAAAATCTTGTGGGGCTTGTCCACAGTTGCAAAGTTCACAGGAGCAAGACTTGTCTCGCTGGGTTTGGAATCGCAAGGCAAAAGCTTGGCGCGACCTTGATCTTGTGGTCGTGACTCCGAGCCGTTGGTTAGCCGACTGCGCTAGCCAGAGTTCTGTATTTCGTCACACTCCAGTTAGGGTAATTCCGAACGGACTGGATCTGCAAATTTACAAACCGTTTGATCGACCAGCCGCTCGCGATCGACTCAATCTTCCTCAAGACAAATTATTGGTGTTATTCGGAGCGCTCGATCCAACGAGCGATACTCGGAAAGGTTGGCATCTACTTCAGTCTGCTCTGCAAAAACTGAGGACAACCGAATGGAAAGATAGAATCGAGCTAGTGATTTTTGGAGCTTCACAGCCAGAAAAGACAGTTGACGTGGGCTTTAAGGTGCATTACTTGGGACATCTCAACGATGATGTCTCACTTGCGATTGCCTATGCTGCGGCAGAGATGATGGTTGTCCCCTCCGTACAAGAGGCGTTTGGGCAAACTGCATCTGAATCTCTAGCCTGTGGAACACCTGTTGTTGCTTTCGATGCAACTGGCTTGAAAGACATTGTTGATCACCAAGTTAATGGCTTTCTTGCAGCAGCTTACCAACCGGAGAGCTTAGTTCAGGGAATCATCTGGGTTTTAGAGGATTTAGAGCGCCATCAATTTCTGAGCCAAAATGCACGAAAAAAGGCGGAAACATCCTTTTGCTTAAACCTGCAAGCTCAGCAGCATATTGCACTTTACTCAGAGCTAGTCGAGAAAACTGTGAGTTAAGAGATTTATAAGTTCAGGGGGCTGAGGAACTGCATTGAGTGAGAAGCAAAATGACGATCGAGAAAAAACTTCTGCTAGTGACATTTCCCGTGGATCTGGGAAATCGAACCAATGAGAAGCGGCTGATTTCAATCTTTGAGAACTATTTAGATCTGAGGGTGCATCAGTTCATTCCAAATCAGGCTCAAAGAGGAGTGCCAACAACTAAGTTCGCTTATATTTCTGTTATTACAAGACGGTTCTTAGGGTCTTACAGCCTCTGTCGAGAAGTGCTAAGAGCCTATCAAGAAGGCAGAAAAGTTTTAAGGCTGCCATTCTGTCCTGATCTTGATTTGTTCATCCCATCGCCTGAGCGCTACGATCGCGAAATTCGTCTCTTGTTTGTAGGGGGGACTTTCAGCGTAAGGGTGGAGATGTTTTGCTGCGTTGGTTTAAGCAGCTTGACAATCCAAATGTGAAACTGACGATCGTGACAAAACAAGCTGTAGAATCACACCCCAATCTTACAGTCAAAACCTCTGTGGATTACGGGCAGACCGCGCATATTAACTTATTCGGAAGTCACGATATTTTCGTTCTGCCAACAACGCTTGAAGGTTATCCATCGGTGATTGGTGAAGCGGGCTGTGCTGGACTTGCAGTCCTAACGACAAAAAATGCTCTGGGTGCGCCTGAGATCATTGTCAATGGCGAGAATGGCTACATCTGTAGCTCTCAGGAAGACTTAATTCAGCAGTTAGAAGCGCTGATTCAAAATAAACCCATGATTGAATCGATGAAACGCAAAAGCCGCCTGATAATGGAAGAGAGGTTTGCGAAAGATTTGGTGCTGGGTGATTTTATCAATTGCATGTTTGGGAATCAAGCTTAAGGCAAAGCATTTGGGTATTAATAGTTGAAACGATGGGATGATTGCGGCAGGTTAAACTATGACTGCTCAGAAACTAAAAATATTGCTCTCTGCATTTGTCTGCCACCCGGACAAGGGATCAGAAGAAGGCGTGGGTTGGAACTGGCTAAAAGAGTTAGCAAAAGAGCATGAAGTTTATGCGCTCATCTCTGATTTTTTAGGACAAGAAGAACCTGTAAGGGCAGCAGTCGATCGACTTCCTTACCGCGATAACATTCACCTCATTTTTATTCCAATGCCACAAGGGTCTAAGCTCATGATGGCACTTTTTCCACGATTTGAATTTTACAATCTATGCGTTGAATGGCAAAAACAAGCTTTCATCGAAGCGCAAGAACTGCTTGAAACCGTGACGATCAACATTGTTCATCATGTCACCTACGGTTCGTGGACAATTCCGAGTTATTTATCGCGGCTTCCTAAACCCTTCATCTTAGGCCCGGTCACTGGGAGCCAAAGTGTCCCTCTCGTTGGCTATTCGTTCTTGCCGGCTAAGGGAATTGCCCAAGAAATGATCAGAATGGCTTACTTTGTTTGGACAAGATTAACATCCGCTGCAGCCAGCGAGACAGTCAGGAAAGCTGAGCTTGTTCTATGTGGCAACTTGGAAACACTGAATGAAATTCGCAGGATGCGAGATTCTGAGACAACTTTCTTAATGTCAGATTCAGGCATTCCTAAGCTGCCTGAGGGTTTGTCCAAAACTGAAAAACCTGAGTCTGCTGAAATCTGCTTACTTTGGGCGGGTTTGATTGAGCCGCGCAAGAATTTTGGACTTCTTTTACAGGCATTACAACGCCTACCAAGCAATATTTCTTGGAGATTGCTGGTTGTAGGTGGCGGAGTGCTTCTGCCTTATTGGAAAAAGAAGGTTATTCAGGCGGGATTACAGTCAAAAATTGAGTTTTTAGGACAAGTTCCTTATCGAGAAATGAGCGGCTATTACCAGCAAGCAGATATCTTCGTGTTTCCAAGCTTGCGTGAGGGTTCACCCAATGTGATTCTCGAAGCAATGGCTTATAAGTTACCTGTAATTGGTTTGAAACTGAATGGCACTGCAACCGTTTTATCTGAGGGCTGCGGGATCTTAGTACATGTAGGAAGTAAGAAGCAGATTGTGCATGATTTCGCCAGTGCAATCACCAGTCTTGCTGAAGCTTCAGAACTCCGACGCAAGATTGGCGAGAAGGGTTACGAACGGGTCAAGTCTCTCTACACCTGGGAGCAACGCGGAAAAAAAATGTCCTTCCTCTATCAATCCGTCCTGAACACGGCTTCCTAGTTAATTTGTTGCTTTGTTAGAAATTCAGCAATGAGACGCGCTATCTATGAAAATCCTAAACTTAACCACTGCAATTCCTAGTAGATACGGGACTGGGGCGGATATCGCATCTCAGCATTTTATCGATGCGATGAAAGCACTAGGTCATTCGGTTTCGATCGTTGGTTATCGTCGCTGGGGCGATCGTCATCCTTACGGCAAAGATACGATCGAAGTTGGTGAACGCCATATTGAAACGTCATCTGCCGGAATACATTCACTACTTTGGGCTGCGATCGCCCTGTTTCGACAGTTGCCCTATAGTTCAGCGAAATATTACTCAAATCGCTATGTGCAAACGGTACGATCATTATTGTCTCAGCAGCATTATGATGTGATTGTACTGGAGCATTCGTCTCAACTTTGCTGGTTAAAACCTGCCCTTGTCGAGCCTAGTAAGATTGCTGTTTTAGCCCACAATGTAGAACATGAAATCTATCAACAACGCCTCAAATTCAGTGTCGATCACCTGAAAAAATGGGTTTATCAGCGAGAAGCGCAGTTAGTCAAACAAATGGAAGCGAATCTTGCTGGGACCAGTGAAGCAATCTGGGCTCTGAGTTCGCATGATGCAAGCTACTTTAGGCAGTTCGATAAAACGGATTCAGTGAAAGTATTTGAACTTCCCGTCAATGTTTCTCCAGTGAATCCGACTCATCGCAAAACTTACGACATTGGCATGATTGGGAGCTGGATCTGGAAACCTAATGCAGATGGATTGTGCTATTTCTTTGACCAAGTTTATCCGCATCTCCCGGCTCACTGTTCGATTCGAGTTGCGGGTCGAGGGGCAGAATGGCTAAAAGACAAATATCACAATGTTGAGTATCTAGGATTTGTAGAAGATGCTCAAGCATTTTTAGCAGAAGCAAGGGCGATCGCGATTCCTTCTATTTGTGGCGGCGGAGTGCAGCTTAAAACCTTGGAAGCGATCGGGCTCGCTCTGCCTGTTGTAGCAACTCCCTTTGCCCTACGTGGATTAACAACTCTACCAACGACGGTCTACTCTGCCGAACAGCCAGGGCAATTTGCTCAAGCTATCCAAACTGCGATCGCTCGATCAATCACGCCTGACGACCTCGAATCGGTCAAAACCTGGGTTGAAAATCGGTACAACCAATTTCTGCACAGTGTAGAGACTGCCCTGACTCTGCTTACCCATGAGGCTTAAACAACGATGAAACAGACAACGATCGCGTTCCTCCTGACCTGCTACAATCGCCGTGAAAAAACACTGCGGTGCTTGCAGGCTTTATCTGAACAAAACCTTCCGCCGGGGATCGAGTTAAAGCCTTATTTGATTGATGATGGCAGCACAGATGGCACAGCAGAGGCAGTGCGCCAAAACTATCCCAATGTTCGGGTGCATCAAGGAACCGGAAGCCTGTTTTGGAATGGAGGAATGCGACTTGCCTTTGAAACGGCACAGGTAGAAGATCCGGATTACTATTGCTTGCTAAATGATGATACGATGCTCTATCCTCATGCTCTCAAGGTTTTGCTAGAGGTATCAGATAAGCTTGCAGCACAAGGAGAGCAGAAAGCGATCGTTGTTGCCTCTACTCTTGATCCTGATACCAATCAACCCAGCTATGGTGGAGTTGTTCAAACCTATTTTTGGCATCCGCTCAAGTTTCATCAAGTTAATCCTGATTTAAAACAACCCCGCCGTTGTGACACCTTTCACGGCAATTGCGTTTTGATTCCGCGTGCGGTGGCAGCCCTAGTCGGAAACTTCAACCCAGTCTACACGCATAATCTAGCAGATCATGACTATGGTCTAAGAGCGCGCCGTCAAGGTTGTTCGATTTGGATTGCACCCAGCTACTTGGGAACCTGTTCTGCAAATCCCCATCGAAGCCGAATGGTTAAGAGTGATTTAGCCGGGGTAAAGTTAGAGCAAGTGAACCGACCCAAGGGATTTGCACTAGAAGATGTAACGCTGCATTCCTTTGAGGAGTGGAAAGCATTTTGTCGTGAAAATGGTGGAGTGTTCTGGTTATTCTACTGGCTGCTGCCTTACCGTAGATTGTTTTGGTTAATGTTGGTGCAACGAATGTCTTTTAGTGTTCGTTAGTTGATGCAAAATTCCAAGCTCTCTAGTAACTTCAATACGATCGTGAGAACCTTAATTACCAATATTCCTAAACTTCTGCCTAAGCTCAAAAGAAAGCTTTCTGAGTGGTCACTGGGTTGGTTCTTTTCGTTATTGTATGCACCCAGTGAGGTTGCATCAATAGATCAGCTCGATCGAGTTGAGGTGAAGCATGTTCATTCAGAATTAATAGAGCAACCCTATGCAGTCTATACCATTACAAAAGGTAAGCTGTTTACCGATCGTCATGTATATATTGCGGTATCGTGCGATCGATTCCTAGTTCCCGGTGCATCCTGGCAATGGAAAGACGGCATCATCTTGCCGCCTGAGCAAAATCCTGTATTGAGCAAAGGAACACCGCGATCGATCAGTCGCTTTCGTAAAAGTGTACTCTCACTGTTAACAGGTGGCTCTGGTAATTACAACTATTATCATTGGCTCTATGACGTTCTTCCGCGAATTAAGCTCTGTGAATCTGTGATAGATATCGATGAGGTGGACTATCTTTTAGTTCCAGATCTTCGCTACCGTTTTCAAGCTGAAACACTAAATTTGCTGAGTCTCAAAAACAACTTGATTTCTAGTGCTAAAGTTCAACATCTCTGTGCTGAGCAGCTTATTGTTACCGATCATCCCAATCCAAACTTCGCCAATCCGCCGTTGTGGATTATTAACTGGGTCAGAGAAACATTCTTACCAAAAGCAAACTTAGATCTGAAATTTAATCAGCGTGTTTACATTGAGCGCGGAGACTCTGTGAATGGAAGACGTTTACTTAATGAAAACCAGGTGTTCGCATTTCTAGAGCAGCAAGGCTTTTCACGCTATCGTTTATCAGATTTGTCTGTCCTGGAACAAATTTGCTTATTTCATCAGGCTGAGATCATTGTTGGCGTACATGGTGCAGGTTTTACCAACCTCACTTTTTGTCGATCGAACACAAAAGTAATCGAGCTTTTTAGCCAAGAGTACACTCCAAAAGTGTACGAACAGATCGCAAAGCATAATCAGCTCGTTTATACGTCATTAATTACCGACGATATAGAAGCAAGTGAATCTCCCCTTACGGCTAACTTCTCTATATCTTTGGCATCACTTCGGGAACACTTACAACGAGTGATGTGCGAGTCAAGGAGCTAAGCAACGATGCCTTATCAATTCTACGGGCTTCTGCATTTCGCAGAAAATGAAAACAGTGCAGTAAACTGTGCTGTGACTTCCTTTAATGAACAAATTCTGATTTATCTCAGAAATGCAATCAGTTTGTCTCGATCGCTTAGAAGTAGAGGCATCAGTTTTATTGTCCTGACGAATCAGAAGCAAGAGATTGAGCGGCTATTAGAGCAAATTGGACAGCCAGGGATTCTGGAAATTCAAGAGCTGTGCTTCAATATGCAGCTTCCACATGGTTTGAGTTTTTTCTCATCTCACTTCAAGCTAGAGGTTTATCAATATCTCGCTTCCCTTGATCCACAGTCATATTCCTTGCTGATTGATTTAGATGTTCTTGCAGTCAATCCGTTGCCACGCTGCTTTGAGTACATTGTTGAACATCAAGTTCCGCTTTACTACGACATTTCGGATCAAATGATCCCCGCTTATAGTCACGATCGGCTCCTCACCGATATTCAAAAGCTCATGCCAAGTCCAAGCGAAGGCAGATGGTGTGGTGGTGAGTTCATCGCAGGAAACCCTGATTTCTTCAGCGCTTTATCTATCGAGGTTCAGAAAATTCTAGATACATACATCAGTCAGATCGATATGCTTTATCATCAGGGCGATGAATTAGTGACTTCTGTTGCTTTAGAGAAGATGCGGCAGCAGGGTTATGTGATGGCAGATGCAGGAACGCTGGGCATTGTTTGGAGATACTGGAGTACGCCTCCACTTCATCCCCAGAGAAATTTTGACTACATGAAAAGCTGTTTTTTGCTTCATCTGCCCACAGATAAGAAGTTTCTAGCAGAGTTAGATGAAGAAGCAGCAAGCAATCAAGATGCTTTTCTCAAAACGTACACAACCTACCATTGGCAAAAACGAAAACGGTTGAGCAGGCAGAAAAAGCTGTCTGGAGTTAAGGGACTTGTCAAACAGTATTTGCAACCTTTAAGAAGCAAGTCAGCATCAATTTAAATCCGACAGTCTGAGTTGTAACCTTTATCAAGCGATCGTGTGAGTCGCTTTGATGGTTTATGGCGCAGCGATCGGGCTTACTGTTCAATAGGCTCTTCCTCCATACCTCTTATTGACAGCGAGGCGAAACTTGAGATGAAACTTATGTCTTTTACTCGGTTCTATCAATTCTGCTCTGTGGCAGGCTTGGTTCTACTTGCAGGCAACCTTGATGCAGGATTCGTCTACAGTGCTGAATCTTCTGTTGCGACTCCTTCCATTGCTGCTCCAATCGATGAATCCTACACCTTAGGAGCCGGGGACTTGGTACAACTTGATATCTTCGATGCTCCCGAATACAGCGGTCAAAACGCCCGTTATCAAGTTCTAGTTGATGGGAGCCTCAATCTTCCCCTCGTTGGTAGCGTTCCCGTTAAAGGACTCACCCTGAATCAAGCAGGCAAACAAATCACTCAGCAATACTTGCGCTTCTTTCATCGTCCCTTGACGACTGTTACCCTGGTTACCCCCCGTCCACTTAGCATTACCCTCACCGGAGAAGTCAATCGTCCCGGTTCTTACCCAATTCCCCTTACGCCTGCGACTCCCACTGCTACGCTTTCTTTTCCGACCTTAACCAGTGCGCTCAAACTCGCAGGCGGTATCACTCAGGCAGCCGATATCAAAAATATTCAAATCCAAAGAATCAGCGGCAACAATCGCCAAACTCTGACCGCGAACTTAGGAAAATTTTTGCAATCGGGTGATCGTACTCAGGACGTAACCCTGCGAGATGGAGATTCGATTGTGATCCCGACAGCCACCAAAATTGACTTAACCGAATCCGCCCAGCTTGCTAATTCAACCTTTGCAGCCGATCGCGAACCGATTACGATCGCAGTGGTTGGCGAAGTGTTTCGACCTGGCGCTTATGTCGTAGCTGGGAATATCCGCACGGGAGCCGCAGGAGTTCCCGGTGCGACGAATCAAGCGACGATCGAGCCATTTCCGACCGTGACTCGCGCCATTCAGAGTGCAGGCGGCATCAAACCCCAAGCGGACATCCGCCGCATCCAAATCCGCCGCTTAGCCCGTAACGGAACAGAGCAGACCTTTGAAATTAACTTGCTGAAGTTACTAAAAGAGGGAGATCTGCGCCAAGATGCTATCTTACAAACAGGAGACACGATCGCAATTCCAACTGCGACTCAACTCACTCCTGCTGAAGCGGCTGAGATTGCAAGTTCTAGCTTTTCACCGGATACGATTCGCGTCAATGTGGTGGGTGAAGTGAAGCAGCCTGGAACCGTGCAAATTCCGCCCAACACTTCGCTGAATCAAGCATTGCTGGCGGCTGGCGGTTTTGATCAACGCCGCGCCAAAACAAGAGCGGTCGATCTGATTCGATTGAATCCCGACGGAACGATCTTACGTCGTGTGATCGTGATCGACTTGTCCCAGGGAATTAACGATCGCACCAATCCCGCGATGCAGAACAACGACATTATCGTCGTCGGTCGATCGGGGATGACCAGAATCGGAGATGGGATTAATTCAGTGTTAGCCCCAGTCGGCAATATTTTCTCAGTCTTCAACATTCTGAAGCTTTTTGGGCTGTGATTGAGGGGCGGATCTCGTCAACTATGTATGGGTAATTAAGTCAAAAACCGAGATGAATAAACCGCCAAATTCTCTTTCACCTTTGCCCGAAACGAATGGCAAATTCTCGCACCCCAGGATCGAGACTGCAACTGCTCATGAGGTCGAGCAGGAGAAATGGGACTTAGGCTGGCTGATTGGAGTTGTCCGCCGACGTGGGTTTTTGATGGCACAAGTAACTATAGGAACCACTGTGCTGGCTGGGGGAGCATTTCTATTAATGACTCGATCGGCTCCAGTTCAGTATGCAGGGAAGTTCCAACTCCTCGTTGAACCGATTACAGCAGAAGAGCAACTGGCACGCTCTTCCACTCGTGCTCAAGGGTCAGAAGTTACCGATGCCCAACGGATTAATATCGATCAATCTAGCTTAGATTACGAATCTCAAATTCGGATTCTGCAAGGCCCGAAACTACTAGAGCCTGTGATTGATCAGCTTCGCCAACGCTATCCTGATACTACTTACGACACCTTAATTCAGAAGCTAAAAATTGCTCGAATTATTACACTCACATCAGATAAACGTGAACAAGGAACTAAGTTAATTGAAGTTAGCTATCAAGATACTGATCCAGAGAAAATCGAATTTATTCTGAATCAACTTTCTCAGGTTTATCTAAAGTACAGTCTAAAAGAACGCCAATCCACCATTCGACGAGGGGTTCAATTCATTGATAGTCAGCTTCCACCCCTGCGGCAACGAGTAGAGACATTACAGCAGCAAATTCAAGCGCTTAGGCAACAGCACAGCATTGTTGATCCTGAGCAGCAGAGCCGATTACTGGCTGAAACTGAAGGCAAATTGCGACAAGTTGCGGCAGATAATCAAACTCAAATTGCGGAGGCAGAAGCGAAACGCAATACTCTGCTGCGGCAATTGCAGGCAGCGAGTCCTCAAACCGTCTTAGGCGAAACGCCCTACTATCAAACGCTGTTAACGCAGTATCAGCAAATTGAGGGGCAGATTGCGATCGAATCGGCTCGTCTCAAACCGGATAATCCTGCATTACAGGCACTACTCGAAAAGCGGCGCAACCTACAAGATCTACTAAATCAAGAAGCAATCCGGGTTGTTTCAAAGGCAGGGGATGCGGTGACGGTCGCAGAAGCGCGTCGTCAGGCGATCGATCAGGTGAAAGCTCAGGTCGATCGCGAAGTTCAACAGTTACCTGCGATCGCTCGTCAGTACAGTGATTTACAGCGCGAATTAGCTTTAGCAACAGATAGTTTGAATAAGTTTGCCACCCGACGGGAAGCTTTGCAGATTGATGCTGCCCAGCAAGAAGTTCCTTGGGAACTGACCATTCCGCCTCGCTTAGATCGAGATGGCTCAGGTAAACCGATGAGGACTAACAGCATTAATAAGGTGCGATTTCTCGCATTAATTGCGGTCTTGGGAGTGTTGCTCGGAATTGGAGTCGGGTTTCTGGTCGAAACCCTTCAGGATGTGCTGCATAGTCTGGATGAGGTGAAGCGTACTGCTCGATCGCCTGTGTTAGGGGCAATTCCGTATAACAAGGCTCAGCCTCCAACCGTTTCTACGCCAATGCTTGAGGCATTGCGATCGCTGTCAAAAAATCTCCGTCTCTTGAGCAAGAATCAAACCTCAGTGCGTTCTCTGATGATTACGTCTGCCGAGGTGGGAGAAGGCAAAACGACGATCTCGCTAAATTTGGCAATGACTACTGCTCGGATGAAACAAAGAGTCTTGCTTGTGGATGCAAATCTGCGCCATCCTCAGGTTCATGAGCGCTTAGGATTGCCAAATCAGGTAGGACTGAGCGATCTGCTGCTCGGTGATCAGGAGCTTCAAACTGTTGTGCAATTTCTTCCTGGCTATGAAGACTTAACGATTCTGACGGCGGGACAAGCTTTCTTTGATCCAGTTGAAATGCTCACCACGAATCGCATTGAGCCTTTGTTCCAAAAATTCCAGATGATATTTGATTTGATTATTGTGGATGCGCCGCCCTTACTAGGCTTAGCAGATAGTGGGTTGATTGCGGCTCAATGCGATAGTTTAGCGCTGGTGATTCGGTTAGGGAAAACCAATCGATCGTCGATCGCCGCCGCTTTAGAAGAACTGAAGTTTGTGTCAACGCGGGTACTTGGAGTGATTGTGAATGATGCACCACAAGCATCATCCTTGCCTTTTCGCGATTCCAGGCTTGTGCATAAGCCTTCATAGGTCAAATTCATTCTTCGCGCGTCGATCGCTGCTGCCCTGCACAAACACCATCTTCGCTGTTTTCACTCACAGTTTTCACTCACACTGTTCTCGCTTCAAACAGCAACACTTGTGTTCAGAAGCGAAACATTCCTACTTTAAGCAAGACTGCTCCCACTTCAAACAGCAACATTCGTGTTCAGAAGCGAAACATTCGCGTTCAGAAGTGAAACATTCGCGTTCAGAAGTGAAACATTCGTGTTCAGAAGTGAAACATTCCTGTTCAGAAGCGAAACATTCCTACTTTGAGCAAGACTGTTCCCACTTCAAACAGCAACATTCCTGTTTTTAGCTCAATTTGTCCCAGTTGACGCACCAATCTTTCTGCTCAAAACCTCAAACGGCTCTAATCTTCAAACACAGGCGACCAAAGCTCTGAAATTTGTACTTCCCAACCTGGTAACAGATCCGGAACAGTCAACACATCACCATCTTTTAGCGTCACGGGTTCAATGTTCGATCGACGCACTTCCACCCATCTCTGCTTTGGGTGAATCAAGATGCCCACTCGCGTCCCCTGTTCAAGAAACTGATCAATCTTGGCGCGTAATTTCTTCACACTATCACTTGGAGACTTTACTTCGACCATTAAATCCGGTGCAAGTTCCGCAAAAGTTTCAGGACTTTGGCGCAATCGCTCTGCTTGTACAAACGAGACATCCGGAGCGCGTGTATCTGAATTTGGTAAAACAAATCCTGCCCCTGCTCCAGTTACTCGTCCTAGCTTCCGAGGTTTTACCCAATTGCGTAACTGCGCATTGAATTCTGATGCCACTTCATCAGACTCGTAACCGGATGGACTCATTAGAATAATTTCTCCGTTGATTAGTTCAATTCGGTAGTCTCGCTCACCCTGAGCAAGTTGGGCTTGTACGATTTCTAAGTCTTTCGCTGTGAGAGACATAACAACCTCCTGAGAACTCACCTTCTATTTTCGCCTGCGATCGAATCCCTTCTCAATGCCAGTATCATAGGCAAATCGTTTTACGATCGTGCCTCTCATGACCTCGATTCGTTTGCCCCGCTTTCTCAATGCCACAGAACGCCCCTCGCTCTCGCGTCAAATGATGCGAATCGGTGCGGCGATCGTGCTCATCTTTGTCGCTATTGCCTTGTTTGCCCCAATTCTGCAAGCGATCGGGCTTATCCAAAGTCCGACTGAATTTCTCGATAATCCCCCTCATGCGGCACCCAACGCTCGGCATTGGTTTGGGACATCAAGCTTAGGATACGATGTGTTTTCGCGGACGCTGTTTGGCACACAAGCAGCCATTCAAGTCGTGATTCTGGCAACGGCACTGAGTTTGATCGTGGGTGTGCCGTTGGGGATGGTGAGCGGCTATCGGGGCGGAAAGCTCGATCGTGCGCTACTTTTTTTGATGGATACGATCTACACGCTGCCGGGGTTACTGCTCTCGGTCACATTGGCATTTGTGGTCGGGCGGGGGATATTAAATGCTGCGATCGCGCTAAGTATCGCCTATGTTCCACAGTATTATCGCGTTGTTCGCAATCAGACCGTGAGCGTGAAAACAGAGCTATTCATCGAAGCGGCTCAAGCAATGGGGGCTTCAACCTGGCGAGTGTTAAAAAAATACCTGTTCGCCAATGTCATTCAAAGCGTTCCAGTTCTGTTTACACTGAATGCCGCAGATGCAATCCTAACGCTGGGGGGTTTAGGCTTTTTGGGATTGGGTCTGCCCGATGAAGTGCCAGAATGGGGGCATGATCTTAGAGAAGCACTCGATGCCCTCTCAACTGGGGGAATTTGGTGGACAGCCTTATTTCCGGGATTGGCGATGACTCTACTGGTGGTAGGACTATCGCTGTTCGGAGAAGGACTGAATGAGTATGTCGATCGTAAAACTCGCTAAATCTCCCCCGATTTGCCAGACTTCACCCGGATTCAATTACACTATCGAGAAAAATACTCTAGCTTGCCTAAAAAACTCGATCGTTTATATCCCGTAAAACAGAAATTTTTTTGTCAATAATAGAGGCTGATGTAAACAATTCTTCAGACTTTTCTTCAGACTTTATTCCACCGCATCCCGATTACTGATGACCCCGACGACCTCGAACCCCGACTTCCGCTACCCACAGAAAACCCTCGATCGAGCCACCCGCGCTGTTCGATGCGCTCCGTTTCGGCTCAAGTTCTATGCAACGATGCTAACTCACAGCGTTTCACTCGGTGCGGTTGCTGGCACTCCTGGCATTCGGAATCAGCACAGTAAACGAATGCTCTCAGAGCTTGCCGCAGACGGGGAACTCCTCTGGCTCATCCAAGTCGGCATTTTACGACGCGAAGTAGACGGACAGGGACTCACCGACAGTTTTCGCCTGACTCCGCTGGGTCGGCAACTGGTGCAGCAATGGCAATCCGTCGGGGGGTTTGGTAAAGCCAGCTTGAGCGATCGCATTCTGAATGTGATGCACCGCTGGTTCCGGCTTCCGTTTTAGACCGACTTATTCCGCTTACCGATCGGAGGTGAATTAATGAAAGCAGTCATGGTTGTAGGCACGACCTCGCACGCCGGAAAATCGATGGTCGCAACTGCGCTTTGTCGAATTCTGGCGCGAAAAGGGTTTCGGGTGTCGCCGTTTAAGGGACAAAATATGGCGCTAAATGCCTACGTCACTGCGAACGGAGGCGAAATTGGATATGCTCAGGCAGTGCAAGCTTGGGCGGCGGGAGTGCAGCCTTGGGTGGAGATGAATCCGATTCTGCTGAAGCCTCAAGGGGATATGACTTCTCAAGTGATCATCAAAGGACGCGTTGCAGGGCGAACCAGTGCGGTTGAGTATTATCAAAATTTCTTTGATATCGGCTGGAGCGCGATCGAAGACTCACTCCGACGCATCAGCGAAGAATTCGATCTCGTAGTCTGTGAAGGAGCAGGCAGTCCCGCCGAAATTAACCTTAAGCATCGCGACTTAACGAATATGCGGGTGGCGAAGTATCTGAACGCGCCGACGATTTTGGTGGTGGATATTGATCGCGGTGGCGCGTTTGCTCATGTCGTTGGGACGCTAGAACTGCTTGATCCTGATGAACGAGCGCTGATTAAAGGGGTCGTGATTAACAAATTCCGGGGACAGCGATCGCTGCTCGATTCGGGAATTGAATGGCTGGAGCAGAAGACCGGAATTCCGGTGATCGGGGTGATTCCCTGGCTCGATCAGGTGTTTCCGGCAGAAGATTCGCTTTCCCTGTTCGATCGTAGTTCTACAAAAGAGAGGGGCGATCTGACGATCGGGGTAATTCGCTTACCTCGCATCGCCAACTTCACCGACTTCGATCCGCTTGAAGCAGAACCTTCGGTGAATGTGAAATATGTCCATCCGAAGCAATCGCTGGGGCATCCCGATGCGGTGATCATTCCCGGATCGAAAACGACGATCGCGGACTTGATCGCGCTGCACAAAAGCGGTATGGCCGAAGAAATTCAGAACTACATTGCAGCCGGAGGAACGGTACTCGGCATTTGCGGCGGATTTCAGATGCTGGGTAAAATTCTTGCCGATCCCGAAGGCATCGAAGGACAAGAAGGGCGCTATCGGGGTTTAGGGCTGCTGCCGCTCAAAACAGTGATCGCAGGTCAAAAAATCGCCCGCCAGCGCAATGTGACTTCTAACTATCCGCAAGAAGGTCTACCCGTTTCAGGCTATGAAATTCACCAGGGCAGAACCCGCTTGCTCGAAGAAGCAGAAGGCACACAGGCACTCTTTGACGATGCGAATCTCGGTATTGTGGATGAAACCCAATCGGTCTGGGGAACTTATCTGCACGGCATTTTTGATAACGGGCCTTGGCGACGTGCCTGGTTGAATCGGTTGCGGCAGCAGCGCGGATTGCGATCGCTGCCCACCGGAGTTGCCAACTACCGCGAACAACGGGAGCAAATGCTCGATCAGCTTGCCGACTCGATCGAACTGCATTTAGACCTCAAGCCAATTCTGCCCTAAAAAAACAAGCGCACCAGATAGCCTGAATGCGCTTTTATCCCTAACCCTTTCGGTGCAACGTACCCGTTTGTCCTTGATTTATACAGTAGAGGCAAAAACCTCGAAAGCCATTGGCGTTTAGACATTCTTTAGAATTTTGTTATGAGTGTTTGCATTCGTTTTTTGCCGGATGATGTGACGGTGGATGCTGAAGTGGGCGAACCCCTGTTGCAAGTTGCCGATCGTGCGGGAGTGTCCATTCCCACAGGCTGTCTGATGGGGTCGTGTCATGCCTGCGAAGTGGAACTCGATGACGGGGAAACGGTGCGAAGCTGTCTCGCTTCGGTTCCCCCCGGACGCGAGACGCTGACCATCAATCTCTTCTTTGATCCAACCTGGTGAGATTGCCGATGCTCGATGGTGGGGGATTGGGGATACTATGATTCAGCTTTCTCAATCTTCAAATTCATGCAGTACCCCTTAGAACTGACCTTCAAATTTTGGTCACTCACGCCGCAAATGACGATCGCCGATGCTGGAGGCAATCCGGTTTTCTACGTGCGGCAAAAGCTGTTTAGGCTTAAAGAAGTGATCAATGTGTTTGCGGATGTCCATCGATCGCAAGAGCTGTTTACGATCAAAGCCGATCGCATCATCGATTTTTCCGCTCGCTACAATTTCTCAGACCCAAGCGGAAAGATCGTTGGAGCGCTCAAGCGGCGCGGATTGAAATCTCTCTGGAAAGCTCACTTTGATATTTTTGATGGCGAGGCTGTTGCTTTTACGATTCAGGAAGAGAATCCCTGGGTGAAAGTGATGGATTCGCTGTTAGGCGATTTGCCCTTTGGTAGCTTCTTCACCGGATATCTGTTTAATCCGACTTATTTAGTGAGCCGCCCTGATGGAACTGTGGTGATCAAGCTATCCAAGCTCCCCACGTTTTGGTCGCGCAAATTCACGATTCAGCAAGTCGATCGCACGAACGATCGCGAACAGACTCAAATCTTGCTCAGCTTAATGATGATGATTTTGTTAGAGCGCGATCGCGGTTAATTTCGTGCATAATCGCGGAATCGATCCAGGTCTGCTTGAATGTTGGACTGCACAAAGCGATCGACCATTGCGTTGTTCATGATCTGAGCCAAAAGATCGGGCACAGCATAAGAGAGCGTCATTCTAACAATGCTGCCCTCGGCTCCGCGATCGTAAAACCGGATTGCTCCGCGATTCGACAAGCCACTGACTGATTCCCACTGAATAATTTGGTTGGGAATTTGCTTGGTGACGCGAGATTGCCAACTAAACTGAAGTCCGCCTGTACTCAGCGTCCAGCGTGAGAGATCGGGCTGATCTTCGGAAATTTTCACCGAGGTAATCCAGTTCATCCAGTTGGGCATCTGTTCGAGATCTGACCAAAGGCTCCACACTTTGTCGATCGATGCCTCGACTTCAACTTGGGCGGAGTGTTCTAACCATTGAGACATTTAAACAATTCCAGCATCTTCGCGTACTTAAGACAAAATAATAAAGCCGAATTTGCATGGAAGTAAGGATATGGCTCAAAGTTTACTCGCGATCGCAACATTTGTGGCACTGATTGGGGGAGTTATTTTCGGGGTGTCCCGCTATGAAAAATCCACCACAAGACGCGAGGACTCAATCGGACAGGTGATTCAGTCTATTCCAGAACTGAAGATTGACCCTGAACCGATTCCCGTCGTCCCTGTTGCCGAAGAAATCTCGACTCCGGCTGAAGTATCAGCGCCGATCGTAGAAGCAATCGACGAGGCTCCAGAACCCACCGAAGAAGCACCGATCGCAGAATTGAGTCTAGAAGCAGAAAGCACCGAAACGCTAAAAGTAGAGGAAATGGTGGCGGAAGCGCCGATCGACGATGCCCCGGAACCCAGAGGTGAAGTCGTTGAGGTCGTTCTCCCACCAACCATTCAAGATTCAAAACGTCCAGAAGATGAAGTCGAACCGAGAGAGCAAGTTGTTTCCGTGCTTGTCCCACCGACGATCCACGATCCAAAGCGTCCGAATGATGGCAAGCTTGAAGACTTGACTCAGGATCTGCTTGCTTGGGGACAGTCTAAAGATCTCAAGCACATCTCAAAATTAGTTCAGTACACAACTTATGCAGAACCGCTTGTGCGGGGAACGGCTGTAGTTGCGCTCGGTCAAATTGTCCGTCATCATGCGGTTCGAGGTGAGGTAGAACAAGCGATTCCCGTACTTGGCAAACTGACGCTAGATTCTGATCTGAAGGTTCGGCTGTATGCAGTGCAGGCGCTAGGACGCATTCGATCGGAGAAGGTTTTACCGTATTTGGAAAAAGCGTTGCAGAGTCCATCGGGGAGCGTGGTAAAAGCGGCGAATGGTGCGATTCAGGATCTGAAGTTGCAATACGGGAAAACGCCAGCGATGCAGGTTGCTCAAAAGATGCTGGAAAGAACGAAAAAGACATCGGTTTAATTGGGGGGGGCGATCGATAATCCCGATCAACAATCAACCCGGTAGAGACGCGATTAATTACGTCTCTACCGGGTTTGCAATTCGCGTCTCTACCGATTTGCGATTGACGAATCACGCGCTAATCGTTGCGGTGTCCTGCTTGTACATCAACTCCCGCACCTTGACCATACCCGCGACCAGGCAATCCATCTCCTCGCGAGTATGCAGCGCGTTCACCGTAATCCGAATCCTCGGTTTCGCAATAAACCAGATCGGCGATACCCAAATCCCCAACTCCAGCAATTCTCGCGCAAACAGCTTCGGATTCATCTCCGGCGGCAGCAGCACCGGAACAACGTTCGTTTCCCCGATCGCTTCAAATCCCTGAGCCGCTAAACGCGATCGCAAATATCGCGTACTATCTTGCAGGCGCGACACCAATTCTGGCTGCTCCTGCACCGTGCGGAAACTCTGCAACGCTGCTGCGGTCAAAGGCGGTGCCAGCGAACAAGTCCCGATCGAAGTCGGCGAACAATTCAGCAACGGCTTTAGCTCTGCAACATGAGTGCTAATCGCCGCGCCAACCGATGCCCCAAACTTCGCAAACGTCGAAAGAATCAGCGGATTAACGCCGCGATCGATCGCATCTTGCGGCTTCAGTCCGAAATGCTCGTAAATCCCGCGCCCCGTCGCACCAATCGCGCCCGTCGCATGAGCTTCATCCATCAGCAGCGTACTATCGGGATAATTCGCCAAAATTTCGATCATCTCTGGCAAGGGTGCAATGTCACCATCCATCGAGAACACCGCGTCCGACACGACCATAATGCGATCGTCAGGACGAGCATGGCGCTTCAGCTTCCGCGCTAGATCTTCCATATTGCAATGGCGGTATGCCTTGACGCGGACTCTGGGACTATAGCCGAAAAGTTTTCCCGATCGCGTTCCGGCGTGAGCCAAAGCAGACACAATACAACCGTGATTCAACACATCAGTCATCACCAACGTTTCGCGGGTATGCTGAAACCCAGAAACGGGGATCGCCAAATGACAAAAGGCATCCATCAACGCCTGCATCGCCATCCACGCATTCAGAAATAGCTGGGTATGGGGTAAATGCTTAAAGCTAGCAATCTCGTCTTCAAGCTGACGATGTAAGTCAATCCGACCACTGAGCACCGAGGTTGAGCTATTCGAGGTGCCGTATTGGAAAATTGCATCGATCGCGGCTTGCTTCACCGATTCGTTTTGGGTCAGTCCCAGAACATCGTTTGTGCAAAAAGTCAGAACGGTGCGCCGCTCTCCGGTTTCAGCCTCCTCAATCTCCACCATATTCCCCTGGCGTTGATGACAGAGATACTCATCCGGGTCGAGTTCACTCTCATACCAACGCCGCACGTATTCCTTAACAACTTGCACAGTTTACTCCTCTCACCTGCATGACGTTCGCGATTTGCTTCTGACTCAACAGTATATTTGCAGACGAGAAATTTCGCCCACAAACGCATCGTGTTCGATCGACGGTCTCAAACATGAGGCGTGATATCAGCTTATCAGGGACTCTTAGCAAACGAAATAAACAGCGATCGTTCCAGGGGTAAGATCGCTGTTTATCGTCAGATTGCTGCCCCTAGATTTCTGCGACTGCTCGCTCTATCAGACGACGCGCTAAAGTTTGCGTTCCCGTGTGGGTGTAGTATTTGACGGACACATCGAGAAATGCGCCGACGTAATCGAGCTTGTCAGCGGTGATATCGATCGCGCCGCGAACGCGATCGAGCAAAGTTTGCTGAGTCAGATTGCGCGAGGAAACAAAATCACCCATCCAGCCTTTGACCGAATCAAAGCTCTGTCCGATAAAGTTCAACTGTCCGGCGGAATCACCGCCAGGGATCAAGGGCTTGACGCTCTTGAAGGATTGGTTCTTTTCGAGTTCGTCCGGGGTAGTTTGGCTAATCGTAGACAAGCCTTTCTGGATAAAATCGCCGCCGAGCGGGATTAAACCGTCAAAGCTCACCAAGGCTGCCATCCGCATCAGGGATTCGCCGCTGTAGTCACCGAGTGCCGCCAGGAAGTCACCAATACTATCGCCAGGGATGCCGTTGATTTGGCAAAAAGCAACAAGTTCGACGACGAGCTTGACGCAGAGATCGAGGCTCTGTAGTTTTTCGGGCTTGGGAGTGAGATTTTTGAGAAATCCCAGGAACGAGATGTCCTGTCCGACTTTGTTTGCGAGTGCAGCGGCTCCGAGTGCGCCTGCGGCGTTATCCACGGTCTGATACAGCCACAGGGCGCGTTGATAGCCTTGAGACTCGTCGTTGTAGAGATAAACGGCGCGTTCTCCGATCGCTTGAATCAAGCTCTCGTCGGTTTCACCTGTAACCGTGCGGATCGTGTTGGTGAAGCCGGTGAGATTTTGCCACTGTCCGGGCACGACAAAATCAAGGGTTTGAAGCGCCTTGACGGTTGTGCCGCGGGTGGGAAGTTCGTCCACCAGTTCAAAAATGGGTTTACTCATGAAAATTCCTATGATTCGTAGTTCAGTATTCGCTGAATGCCCTAGCCCTTAAGCTGCGACAAGCCTCTGAGGTCAAATTTTGAAATCCACTTTTCGCGCTCTGCCTGGGTAAACGAGGGATCACGCGATAAGACTTTGACTTGATACTTACCCACTAAGACTCCGGTTTGGGTGTTGCCCATCGTCATTGCAGGGAAGCCGTTAATTTTCTCGGTAGTGTTTTGATACTTCGCAGCCGCAGCAGGCAGGCTAGAGGTATCGGAAATGGACAGCATGGCTAAGTCTTTGCCGTCTTTTTTCAATTTGGCTTCTGCGAAGCCTTTTTTCTCCTGGGTGTAAACGCGCTCATACCCTGCACCGGGCTTGGGGAAGTATTTGTTAAATTGGCTACCTTGAGTTGCCTCTTTGGAAACAGCCGTCACCTTCGGTTTAGTGCTTTCTTTTTGCGCTTCGGCAAATCGGGAGGGTTCTTGAGTTTGGCAGCCTGTGACGAACAGGGCGATCGCAAGCATTACCGCCACAACGCTGCGCCGCCAGTTTGATAAATTCAATCGATGTCTCATAGGTTTGCTGAATAGTAGTCTTCTCGATCGATGTACGACGACCCCTGAATTGCTGCAACCCACTTAGGGATGAGTTTGTGTCACAGCACGGTTTAGAGAAGCATTTGACACTGTAGGAGAATTTTTGCAGCCCATCGCGCTTCGTAAGGAAAAAAGAATATTCGCTACCGGGAAATCATCTCAGAAGATTGAAGGGTCTGCTGATAGCGATCGTACTGCTTCACAATCAGACGCTGAACGGCAATAATCGCGGGATTGACTTCGACATAGCGCCGTTGCGGATTTCTGAGATAGTTTTCTTGTTCGCTTTCGATCATTTCAATATCCTGGTGCAAGAACGGCAAGAAAAGTAAATGCAAGACTATAGGCTGCAATACTCGACGCACCGCATTCAGCAACCAAACGGGAATCGGTAATCGCAAAAATAACATTGCAAACGATCGACTCTCTGTTTCAGAAATCGGTAATCGCATTAGGTACAGAGCAGATACACCTTCGAGCTTGCTGATGTAGTTAGGATACTGATAATCGACGGAGATAATTTTTGTGGTGACACCGCCCGATTCGCTCAGCCCTAGAAACTTGGTCAAAATGCCTTTGTAAGACACCTGATATTCTGCGGTGACAGCCTTATCGGTCTCACGCAGCTTCAGCAACACCGGATCAAACCAACCTTGAAGATTCTGGTGCAAATAACCGTGAAACACATCCATTGTGTTTTCGTTACAGATAGAGAAATGCGCTTTGAACTCTGCCCCGATCGGCACCATGAAGCACTTCGGATCATCGTATTCGGGAATTTCTGGAACCGAGGCTAAATGAGCAAAGGCACGATCGCCCGGAAACAGCCAAATCAAGCCGTATCTTTCCTGCACAGGGTAGCTCCGCATTTGGGCACAGGGGAGCTTTTGACCTTCGCTCCAGTAGGGAATGCCCACACAGTCGCCCTGCCCGTTAAATTCCCACCCGTGATAGCCACAAACGATCGCATCGCCCTGCACCTTGCCCTTGTCCATCGCCACACCTTTATGCGGACAGACATTTTCGACGGCTTGAACTTGATTTTGGGAATCACGATACAGGGCGATCGACTGATTCCAAATGCGAATCGGGAGAATCTTTCCGGGCTTGAGATCTTTTGCCCAAGTCACCGCATACCAGTGGTTTGGATTAATTCCGACTTCACGCACTCGATTTTGAATAGTTTGTCCCTGAAGTGTCGTCGCCAATTCGAGCATCACTTATCCTTCCTTGGAATTCGTGGAATCATGTTAACAACAAAATAAAGCCAACAAAAAAGGGGAACTCTGTCCCCTTTTGAGCAAAAAACTAGATCACCAGAAATTAATTCGGCGTAGATTGCAGATCGGGACGTTCTTCAGGCACGATCGCGCCTTCAACTGGACAGACTTGCAAGCAGATGCCGCAATCGATACAGGTCGAAAAATCGATCCAGTACCAGTCTGTTCCTTTGGTATTTTTTCCAGGACCTTCATGAATGCAGGCAACCGGACAGGCATCGACGCAATCCGCAACCCCTTCACAAGTGTTTGTAACGATCGTATGAGACACAGTGTTCTTCTCTCTGAGCAAATCGACATTCGGATAGATCTATTCTCGTATATGTTTCTGCCCAATTGCCCAAAGTCGGACTGAATTTGAAAAAGTGCGTTTTTGCAAAAAAAGAGCCGCAATCGCGGCTCAGTGCGTGAAGAGTAAGTCAAACTGGGGTTAGGTGAGATGACGACGTTCTGCTTCAAGCAGCGTCAGCAAAGCCTCATCGCCCTTCTGGCGGGCACTCTCAATACGACGCTGTAAATTCTGCTGCAAATTCGCACGATGCGTTGAAAGCAGATCTTTGACTTGCTGCGATCGTCTCACATTGCTAAGCGTCGGTTTACCGTCTGGATAGCCCATCCAGTAACGATTGCCGCGATAAATCAGTTCACGCGGTTGCTGTTCAACTGCCGATCGTACAGGGCGATTCGGGTCGAGTTGGTAGCGATTGCCGCGATAGGTTAGCGTGATCGGCTCATGAGACTGAGAAAAGCGATCGTCGCATCCGCGCTGAGTGGGGTCGTATTCGTATTTAACACCACGATAAATGAGTTTCATAAGTCGCCTCGAACAATGGAAATGAAGTGAGATTGAGGCGCGTTCCTTCAGGAGAACCCCTTACTTCCGTCCTTGGCCCATAGCAATTAGCGCATAGCAAGGATGAACGTTCATATCTGTATTATAGACTACGATTTGTAGAATTCCTAAACTTCTACCAATAGTTAGAGAGCGATTTTCACAGGGATCATTACCGTACTATTGATGTGATCGATGTCGCCTTTTCATGCAGATACAGACACCAGACTGGGTAAAGAACGCGGTTTTTTATCAAATTTTCCCCGATCGATTTGCCCGCGCCAAGCAACGGCATAGAAAACTGCTCAAGTCGATGCGTTGGGAAGATTGGGATGCGACTCCGACGCTGCAAGGCTACAAGGGGGGCGACCTTTGGGGAATCATCGAGAAGCTTGATTACATTCAGGATTTGGGCGTGAATGCGATTTACTTTACGCCAATTTTCCAGTCTGCTAGCAATCACCGCTATCACACGCACGACTATTACCAGGTTGATCCGATGTTGGGTGGCAATGAAGCGTTTCGCGAGTTGCTCGAAGCGGCACATGAGCGAGACATCAAAGTTGTACTGGATGGTGTGTTTAATCACTCCAGTCGCGGCTTCTTCTTTTTCCATGACGTTTTAGAAAACGGTGATCATTCGCCTTGGATCGATTGGTTTAGAATTCATCAGTTTCCGCTGCATCCGTATACGGGAGAGTTTCCGGCAGGGTATGAAGGCTGGGATAACAATCGCGCTTTGCCTGTGTTCAATCACGATAATCCGGAGGTGCGAGAGTACATCATGGAAATCGCGGAGTATTGGATTAAATTTGGCATCGATGGCTGGCGGTTAGATGTGCCGTTTGAGGTGAAAACACCGGGATTCTGGCAAGAATTTCGCGATCGCGTCAAAGCCCTGAATTCTGAAGCCTACATCGTCGGCGAAGTCTGGGGTGACTCGCGTCAGTGGCTCGATGGCACCCAGTTCGATGGCGTGATGAATTACTTGTTTGCAGGCCCGACGATCGCGTTTGCTGCGGGCGATCGTGTGGTATTAGATCAGGTTCAAAGCCGGGATTATCAGCCGTATCCACCGATGTTTGCGGGTGAGTATGCTCAAAAGATGCAGGATCTATTGAAACTGTATCCTTGGGAGATTCAGCTTACCCAACTCAATTTATTAGCAAGCCATGACACAGCGCGATTGATGACCATTGCAGGTGGTGATCGTCCAAGCATTGAGCTTTGTACTTTGTTATTGATGACGTTTCCGGGTGCGCCGAGTATTTACTACGGGGATGAAGTGGGATTACCGGGAGCGATCGACCCAGATTCTCGGCGGGGTTTTCCGATGGAGTCAAACTGGGATTACAAAATCTATGAGTGTCACCGTCAATTAGTCAAACTGCGCCATGCTTATCCCGCTTTGAGAACGGGGGATTACAAGGTGTTATATGCGGAAGGAACAACTTACGTTTTTGCGCGAACCTTAGACAATCAAACAGTGATCATTGCGGTGAATGTGGGAACCGTTGCGGTGAAAGCGGCGATTCATTGGAATAAAACGGGACTTAAAACACATCCGAGTCGCATCGTTTACGGCAATGCAGAATTGATTTGGAATGAGCAAGAGTTAGAGATTGATCTACCTGAGCGATCGGGCTGTATTGTCATCTAACAGAGCATAAGTCCATAGAACTTGCTTCGATGTTGAATCCGGGTAGCCCCTAAATTCCCCACGAGTGGGAAATTTAGGGGCTGTCAGCCGCTCAAACCGAAGCGGAAAATTCGTCCTCAACTCGCCCAATCACGCGCCCAATTTAGCGTTTGGTGAACCTGGTCGATCGTTGCCGCTTCACAATACAGCCGCAAAACGGGTTCTGTCCCACTAAAGCGAATCAATAACCAGCTTTGATCCTCAAGCCGGAACTTATAGCCATCGTCGGTCTGACAGCTAATTACCACTTTTCCAGCAATGGTTTGCGGGGGTTGTGTTTTCAACTGCTCTAGAAGTTTGGCGCGGACTTCCATGCTGGCAAGAGGCAGATCAATGCGATCGTACTCTGACAAAAATCCGGTTCTTTCCTGTAAACGGCGGTAGAGTTCGCCCAGATCGGTTCCCGTTTGTACCACAGTTTCGAGAACATACAGCGCCGACAGTAACGCATCGCGCTCTGGAATGTGATGACCATAGCCGATCCCGCCGGACTCTTCTCCGCCGAGTAGAACTTTGGTTTCGAGCATTCGATCGGCGATGTATTTGTAGCCGATCGGCGTTTCGTGTACAGGCAGGTTGTAAAGCTTGGCAACCAACGGCATCAGATCTGAACCGCTCACCGTTTTGACAAATTCGCCGCTAAAGCCTTTTTGCACCAGATGCTCGATCAGAATCGGGATCAGAATCTGAGAACTGAGAAAATTCCCTTTGGCATCAACTGCGCCAACACGATCGGCATCGCCATCAAACACTAAGCCCACCGCTAAACTATTTCCGTCAAAATTCTGAATCGTCTCTAAAATCTTTGGCAAATACTTCGGTAGCGGTTCTGGTGCGCCTCCTGCAAACAGGGGGTCGCGATCGCTGTTCAACTCATGAATTTCCACACCGAGCAATCGCGCTAATCCGGTCGCTGCGGCTCCGTGCATCACATCCGCAAACACCGTGACTTTCCCTTGCTCGATCGCCGTTTTAATCGCTGTAGTATCCACAAGCGATCGCAGTCCTTCGCAATAGCTCTCCCAGGGATCAAACGTGCTGAATGTTCCCGGTTGCACATCAGGCGCAGGCGCACCACTCGCTAACAAGGCTTCGATCTTCTTCGTCACTTCCGGCGGCACTGATCCCCCGTGGGCGCTTTTGACTTTCAAGCCTGAATAGTTGCCAGGATTGTGGCTTGCCGTAATTACGATAGCGCCCAACGCATTCAGCTTCTTCGCTGCCCAACTAAAGGCAGGAGTCGGCGCGAAACTTTCAGAAAACAACACATCAAAGCCAACTTTGCGAATCGACTCTGCCGCAGTGCGAGCGAATTCTTCAGATAAAAATCGGCGATCGTAGCCCACAATCACGGTGTTGCTTCCGGTTTCTGCACCGTAAACCTCAGACAGAACTGCTGCGGCGATCGGGGCGACGGTCATGACGCGATCGAACGTGAAATCAGCAGCAATCACGCCGCGCCAGCCATCGGTGCCAAACTGAATCGGATTAATTGTGGTAATTGTCATCGGCGCGTGAGCCATGCTTGCACTTCTCCTGCTGCAAAAGGGTTTGAAACAAAAACAGTGTAACGGGGATATCTCGGACTTTATCGAGTTTTATGATCTTTCTCCAGTTTCTTTACAGAGCGCCTCAAGGCTTCCAGGACACTTCAAAATCCCTTTACTCCTCGCTCCTCAATTACCCTTGCAATATAAACCTCACCGTTCTTTCATTTATGCGTTCTTCACTGGTTTGGATGATGGCGATCGCGTCGGGCGCAACGGTCGCTAATTTGTACTACAATCAGCCGCTTTTAGCCAAAATAGCTCAACAGTTCGGAGTTTCGGCAGCAGAAGTCGGAGTGATCCCAATGTTGACGCAGATTGGCTATGCGATTGGAATTTTATTCATCGTGCCGTTGGGCGATCGCATGGAGCGGCGACGGCTAATTGTCCTGGTGACGGGATGCGCCGCGATCGCGCTCTTGCTGGCGGCACTATCGACGAATTTAGTGGGATTGAGCCTTGCGAGTTTTGCGATCGGGGCGAGTACCATTGCTGCACAGATCCTCGTACCGTTTGCCGCGCAACTGTGCCAACCAGAGGAGCGCGGCAAAATTGTCGGTCGGGTGATGGGTGGCTTATTTATCGGCATTCTGGTCGCAAGAACGCTAAGCGGGTTTGCCGGAGAAATCATCGGTTGGCAGGCAATCTATGGGTTTGCTAGTGGTGCGACGGTGCTGTTGGCGATCGTTTTAGCGAAACAGTTACCCCGCTATCAATCGAGCTTGAAAATGACCTATCCAACTTTGCTGCGATCGATGTTGGAGCTAATTCAGAGAGACCCTATACTACAAGCGACTTCTTGGATTGGGGCGATGTCGTTTGGGGCGTTTAGTGCCTTCTGGAGTACGCTTGTGTTTTTGCTCGAACAACCGCCGTATCAGTATGGCAGTGATATTGCAGGGTTGTTTGGATTTGTTGGCATTGCGGGTGCAGTAGCGGCGGTGGTGGTTGGCAAAATTGCTGATCGTCGGAGTCCGGGCTTCACGCTAAAAATCGGAGTTTTGATGACGATCGCAGCGTTTCTCGTGGTTTGGGCATTTGGGAAACAGCTAGGCGGATTAGTCCTCGGTGCGATTTTGCTGGATTTGGGAGTCCAAACGAGCCAAATTTCAAATCAAGCAACGCTTTACAGCTTGCCTGCGGAATATCACAGTCGCTTAAATGCGTTGTACATCACGCTTTATTTTGTTGGCGGTGCAATTGGCTCGTATTTAGGCACTTACGCTTGGAATCGGTTTCAGTGGTCTGGCGTGTGCGCGATCGGATTTGGGATGATGCTGCTAGCAGGATTAGGATTATATTGGCGACAGCAGCGCTTAACAGCCCATTGACAAGTTTTGTATTTGATCTTTGTATGTATTTGATCTTTGTATTTGATCATAGGGGTTGATCGTAGTGGTAGCACAAGAGAATTGAGGGAATGATAAGGAAACTTTTCTCAAGATTGCTCGGTTGTGCCCTGTATGAGTTCTAATTCGGCTATAGAGATTGATGTGCAGACGATCGCCGCTAACGCTCCAGGTGCAATCTTTCGGTTAAGCGCGATCGGGAACGAGTACAGAATTGATTACATCAGCGATCGCGTCGCTGATCTCGTTGGTGTTTCTGCTGCGGTGATTACAAAAGATTTTGCCGTGTTAGAAAACCAAATTGATCCAAGCGATCGTGATCGCTTTCGAGAATCTTTAAGAAAGGCAATCAATCGTGCCATTCCCTGGAGCTTTGAGGGACGAGTCAAGCAGAGATGGATTCAAATTATCGCAGCGCTCACTGAGATCAATCAGAGTGAAACCATCTTTTGTGGAATGATTACCGAAATAACAAAATATAAACAGTCTGAAATTAGACTAAAGAAATCACATAACAAATTAATTACAGAATTATCAGGTCAAGTTGCGAAGTTGCAGCAAAGCCAGAACTTGCTTAAGTGTATTATCAACAACACAAGAGCTAGTATCTTTGCCAAAGAATATCGCAATACGAATGGAACGTATATATTGATGAATCGAGAATTTGCCCATCGATTCAATCTCGATCAAGACCGCGATCTAGGCAAGACCGACTACGACTTTTTTCCGCCTGAGATTGCAGCAGCATTTCAAGTCGCCGATCGTGCTGCGATCGCGTCTGGAACTTCGATTCAGCTTGAGGAAATTGAGCCCCATGAAGACGGATTACATATTGCGATCGTCGTCAAATTTCCCTTGTTTGATGAAACAGGACAAGCGTTTGCGATCGGTGGGATCGCAACAGATATCACTGATCTCAAACGTGCCAAAGAAGCCCTAGAGCAAGCGAACGAAGTTTTAGAAAGTCGGGTTGCAGAGCGAACCACTGAACTGTCTCAAAGAAATGCAGAACTCGAAGCAACGCTATCCAGCTTAAATCAAACTCAAACGCAACTCATTCAAAGTGAAAGGATGTCGAGTCTGGGTCAATTAGTTGCGGGAATTGCTCATGAAGTGAATAATCCTGTTAATTTTATCCACGGAAATTTGCGTTATGCAGATGCTTACACTCGCGATTTAATTCGGGTTATTCAGCTTTATCAAAAACACTATCCTGAACCGATCGCGGAAATTCAACACACCATTGATGAAATTGATCTCGGCTTTTTGCTCGATGATGTTGCTAGGGTGTTTGCTTCAATGCGAACAGGTACGACTCGCATTCAAGAAATTGTCAAATCGCTGCGATCGTTCTCCCGATTAGATGAAGCAGCGCTCAAAACCATTGATATTAACGCTGCGATCGAGCAAACCTTAACGCTATTGCAGCACCGATTGAAGGCTCAACACATTACAATCGTTAAGCACTATGGAACTGTTGCCCCAATTGACTGTTATGCCGGACAACTCAATCAGGTGTGGATGAACTTGATTAACAACGCGATCGATGCGATCGAAACCGTAGAAAATCGCACGATTGAAATTTGGACAGATCAACATTCTGACCAAACTGTAAAAGTCCGAATCCGAGATACAGGCATCGGTATTTCAGCAGAGATTCGACCCCGCATTTTTGATCCATTTTTCACAACAAAACCAGTCGGCAAAGGAACCGGAATGGGACTCGCGCTCTCGTATCAAACAATCGTCGAACAACATCGCGGTTCGATCGAGTGCTTCCCCGTCTTGCCTCAAGGCACAGAATTTATCGTCAAACTCCCCAGCTTCAGCTAAAGAAAAGACGGAATCGCTATGATCGAAAGCGAAGTCGGTAAAGACGATAGGGAGCCTTGATCGATGCTGAGTGCAGGACAAACGCTGTACGATCGCTATCAACTTCAAGAAAAATTAGGTCACGGTGCAGGGCGGCAAACTTGGCTGGCGATGGATTTAACGGCTCAGTCGCAATCTGTGATTGTGAAACTGTTGGCGTTTGGGGAGCAATCGCAGTGGGATGATCTCAAGCTGTTTGAGCGTGAATCTCAGATTTTGCGGCAGTTGGATCACCCGCGCATTCCGAAGTGTCGGGATTCTTTTTCGATCGACGATCGCATTCTCTGGTTTGGCTTGGTGCAGGACTACATTCCGGGAACTTCACTGAAACAATTAATTCAGGAAGGCAAGCGATTTTCTGAAGCGGAAGTGCGACAAATTGCGCTGGAAGTTCTAACGATTCTGCGCGATTTACATGGTCTCAATCCCGCCGTTCTGCATCGCGATATCAAGCCCAGTAATCTAGTTTTGGGCACGGATCAGCAAGTGTATCTGGTCGATTTTGGAGCGGTGCAGGATCGCGCTAATGTCGAGGGTGCAACCTTTACGATCGTTGGAACTTACGGATACACGCCGATCGAGCAGTTCGGCGGTCGTGCTGTTCCCGGTTCTGATCTCTATGCGTTGGGTGCGACGTTGATTCATTTACTCACCGGAGTCTCCCCAGCCGATTTACCCCAGCGACAGCTTCGGATTCAATGGCGCGATCGTGTCACATTGCCGCCCGCGTTAGCAGATTGGATCGATCAGCTCACCCATCCTGATCTAGAGCAGCGATTCCAGACAGCACATGAGGCGATCGATGCCTTGAATCGTTCTGAAACTGTGTTTTCCTTTCCGCCGGTTGAACGCCCAAAAAATACGCGAGTCCAACTGATTCGCTCGAAAAAACGGCTAGAAATTGTTATTCCCAAGCATCCCGAAGAGAAGGGCTTAAATCTTC
Source organism: Leptolyngbya sp. AS-A5 (assembly GCF_039962495.1). Taxonomy (NCBI): domain Bacteria; kingdom Bacillati; phylum Cyanobacteriota; class Cyanophyceae; order Leptolyngbyales; family Leptolyngbyaceae; genus Leptolyngbya; species Leptolyngbya sp. AS-A5. The sequence continues at coordinate 46,090 of NZ_JAMPLL010000024.1, forward strand.
CAGGCTTGATCAAGCTAGGCGTTGCATCGCTGGGATTAACGTTTATCGTGCCGATGATTTTCCTGATCCTGTTTTTCGGCGTGCTTAGCTCTGCAACCTGGATTCTCATTTTGGGAGTGCTGATCTTTTTGCTGTTTATGAGTCCGACGTTTCAACGGACTTATGTCAAGTTCGATCGCCGAGAATTCGTCGTCGAAACTCAGCGCTTCAAAACCGCCAGCAATCGGATGACAGGCATTACCCGTGACATTCGAGAAGTGCGGCGCGACTCAAATGGCTTAATCACAATCACATCAGGGCCGTATCGTACCGGATATCGATTGCACCAGTTTGGTGAAGAACTCACCGATTTCGAGCAGGCTTGGGTACTGAAAGAGATTCGATCGTGGCTGAAGCTTAAATGAAAAATGAGAAGCCTTTGTTAAGTTACGCAAAGATGGGAGAATAGAGCCAATCCAAAATACTCATCGATTCGCATCATGGCAGAAATCCAATTTTCAAGAGGCATTACCGAAGAAGTGATCCCAGATGTTCGTATAACCCGCTCCAAAGATGGAACCAACGGAGCCGCCACCTTCATCTTCGAGAAGCCAAAAGCGCTAGAAGCTGAAAAGACCGATAGCATCACCGGAATGTACATGATCGACGAAGAAGGCGAACTGCTCACCCGCGAAGTCAAAGCCAAATTTATCAACGGTCAGCCTGCGGCACTCGAAGCGACCTACATCATGAAATCGGTGGAAGATTGGGATCGCTTTATGCGGTTTATGGATCGCTACGCTGAATCCAACGATCTAGGCTTTACAAAGTCGTAATGTCGCATCAGCCCCACCCGGATAAAGCTGCGATCACCGTTTCCTGTGCCGTGATTACCGTCAGTGACACCCGCACGATCGAGACCGATCGCAGTGGTCAACTGATCCAATCGCTGCTCAAACAATCCGGTCACACAATCGCGCATTATGCGATCGTGCCCGATGAACCTGATCAGATTCGCGCTCAATTCGTCAATCTATTCGCTGTCGATGCGGTGATTCTCAGTGGTGGAACAGGCATCGCCCCAAGAGACACCACCTACGACGCGATCGAACAACTCCTCGAAAAAACGCTGCCCGGATTCGGGGAAATCTTTCGATCGCTGAGCTATGCCGAGATTGGATCAAGAGCGATCGCATCGAGAGCGATCGCCGGAGTTTATTCAAACAAGCTGATTTTTTCGCTCCCCGGCTCATCGAATGCGGTAAAACTGGCAGTAGAGCAACTGATTTTGCCGGAATTAGTGCATCTGGTCACTCAATTGAAAAAATAATTGAAGCCGCGAATTCCGCGTCGTATACTAGAAAAGTTGTTTAAATCTCCGAGTCAAACGAGGAACGTTCAATGTCGCGATATCGAGGCCCTCGCCTTAGAATCACCCGTCGTCTGGGAGATCTTCCCGGACTCACCCGTAAATCTGCACGCCGCGCCTATCCACCCGGACAACACGGACAAGCGCGTAAGAAACGCTCAGAATATGCAGTTCGTCTAGAAGAAAAGCAAAAGCTTCGCTTCAACTATGGAGTGAGCGAAAAACAACTGCTTCGCTACGTGCGGAAAGCCCGCCGTGCAGCAGGTTCGACTGGACAGGTACTCTTGCAACTGCTGGAAATGCGGTTAGATAACACTGTGTTCCGTTTAGGAATGGCTCCGACGATTCCCGGCGCACGTCAACTAGTGAATCACGGTCACGTTACGGTCAATGGTAAGGTTGTAGACATTGCGAGCTATAACTGCCGTCCGGGAGATGTGGTTGCGGTGCGCGATCGCGATCGCTCTCGCAAATTGGTCGAAGCAAACCTGCAATATCCGGGTTTGTCTAACTTGCCGAGTCATTTGGAGTTCGACAAGAACAAGATGACTGGGAAAGTGAACGGAGTCATCGATCGCGAATGGGTGGCGCTGCAAATTAATGAACTGCTGGTCGTTGAGTATTACTCACGTCAGGCGTAAGATTTTTCCGAAATTGATATTCTCCGCGGCAATTGAATATCTTTGACAGCCTCCCGCGCCCCGTCAGCGCTGGGAGGTTTCGTCGTATTGTGGGTTATTCTGGCGCTGTTCGCATCGCGACTGTCACTTCTTGCCGATTGTGAAATAGATTTCTAATTCCAATCACTTCGTAATGGTCTTCGAGCAGTGCGATCGCATTGTTAATCACGCTCTTTACCCCTTTACTGGGCAATTTCAGAGTCATGATCGCCATGCCATCTTCTTTAAGCGTTTTACTTGCTGCAATCATGTTTTTTGCAGAGTCAACTGCATCCATTCTCATATCATTGACGATGAGATCAAAGCGATCGCGGCAGTTTGGTAAATACTGTTGTACAAGCTGACGGTGATGAGTGATGTTTGAATCCAAGCGCAGCGATTCAGCTAAATCACCCGGATCAACGGCAACCACGGATAATCCAAGCTTTCTCAGAATTCTTGTCCAACCGCCCGGACTTGCACCAAGATCGAGCGCTAATCCTGCGGTGGGAAGATTGAGATTGAAAACATCGATCGCTTCGAGCAACTTAAATTCGGCTCTAGAAATCTGTTCGTCTTCGTGTGCAAATCGGTGCATTCCGCCTGCCCAATTGCTCAAGTTATCTGAAGCATTAGAAAATCCCAGATAAGCAGTTGTGCTATCACAAAAAATTGAAATAATTTGGACTGGATCTTTTGCTTCCACCTTCAAGCCTGCATTGATTAAATCATCAACAAGAGCGTTTCTAAGTTCAGATCGATTGATGTTTTTAATAGAAGAACGAACTTGAATCGAGAGCGTTTCAGCCCGATCGAACAAAGGGATTTGAGCCGCGATCGCCGCTCTTAACTGTGTAATTTCAAGCGGAATTTTGTCATTCACCGGGCAAAGATGTCTAATGAATGCAGCCTTTGTCTTTAGAATTCGGGGTGCTAAATCGCGGAAATCTAGAGTGTCTAATTGAATTAAGCCCACTCCTTGATCAAGCCATTGCAGCAATTTTGAGCCGCGATCGCTTTGCTGAATTTCGTTCAATGCAACTTGAGCAAATTCGGGTGATGCCGTGAAGATAACTTGAGAAGTTGGGGGCTTTTGCATGAATTTACGAGGCTACAGAAACGAGTAATAGTCCTATCACATTTAGCTTTGAGCTAACGTCTCACTGTTCCTGTAAATCCTGCTGCTTTGAACTGCAACAACTTCAACGGTAACGGTTGATTCTCAGGCACATTCACCTGAAACTCAAACTCACTCACACCCGGCGGAACTTCCTCGATCGCGCCCAACCGGGTACGGTTCTCGATAATCGGATCGTCGTTCGCATCATAAATTCGTCCGAAAATATCGGCATTGACGATCGTTTTATTCGTGGGATTGGTCGCCTTGCCAAACACAATAAAGCATCGCGCCGACTGCGGCACACCGCCCGCTGTAACTGCGCCTTTCGACATCTCCGCCGAACATTCTCGATACGACAAATCCGATAGCTTGATTTGAATCAACGCCCACGCGTCCGAGATGCCCGTTAACCAAATGACTGCCGACAGTGCAACCGCAATCCACGCTCTCATAATTCAGAACATTCCAGATGTGACACAGGAATTAGTTTACCGCGAACCCTCCTCGTCACTGTGAGTTTCTTCGGGTGAATCAATCCCGACTTTCGCTTCTGAAAGTTGCTGCAAGTCTGTCTCCGCATCAATTAACTCTGCCTCAAGTTCATCTTTGCGCCAGCGATCGAGAACGTCGTGCACCAATGTTTCTCGTATCCAAATCTGTCCCACAATCACCAATGGAATCGCTAAAAACAGACCGAGAAACCCAAAGGCAATGGCAAACACAACCTGCGAAATTAACGTTACTGCGGGCAAAAGTGCTACCTGCCGCGACATGACAAACGGAACCAGCAAATACTGTTCAAGCTGCTGAATCAAAATGTAGACAATCAAAACGGCAACCGCTTTCCACGGGGCATCGAGAAGTGCGACTGCGATCGGTGGAATCACACTCAACACTGGGCCGACATTCGGAATTGCCTCTAAAAGTCCCGCTAGAAGCGCATTCGCCAACACCAGCGGCACACCCAAGATCAGCAGCGAAATTCCGCTCACCAACCCAATCACGACCATATTGATCAAAATCCCGATAATCCAGTTCACGAGCGACACTTCGCACAGTGAGAGAATACGATCGGCTCGTCTCCGGTAAAACGAAGGAAATAGCGCAATGAATCCTTGACGATACGGTTGAGGATTAATCAACAGCATAATCGTCAAAATTAATACTAATAGAATATTCAATAGTACCGTTAACGCATTCGAGAACAGCGCGAAGAAATTTCCCACAACCCTAGTCGCCAACGGTTGAATCTGCCGCACTAAGTCATCCACACCAGGCATATATTGCGAATACCCTGGAACCATCTGCTGCATCTGATCAAACCAGCTTTGCACCCGATCGAGTCCTCGTGGTACCAGTTCGACTAGCTGCTGAAACTGAGTGATAAACGGTGGCACAATCAGCCCGATAAACAAAGCCGTTAACACCAGCAGCGTCACGATCGAAATTAGCACCGCTCCGCCGCGCTTGAGTCCAAATCGCTGCAAAGACTTCACCAAGCTACTCAGCGCCGTCGCAAACACCACGGCCGCAAACACCAACAGCAACACCTGGCGAAGCTCCCACAGAATGTAAAGCGCGATCGCAAACGCCAAAAACCCAATCCATCTACCGAGTCCCACCGTTTTCACTCCTTACCGAAACCTAATCGAGTGTACTGCTCAGATCGAATTTAATTCCGGATTTTTTCCACTTCCCTGCGACCGGGATGTGAAGCTCGCTACAAGAATTGTTCAGGAAGGGCGTATTCTAGGCAAAGGCAAAATCGATTTGCCCGAAAATGCTGCCTTTTTCACTACAGGTTTGACTATTATGATTGATGCCCTAGACACAGCGATCGAATCCATTCGTGCCCGTGAAATTCTCGACTCACGCGGTCGTCCGACGATCGAAGCCGAAGTCACTCTGGCGAATGGTGCTTACGGAATTGCTCAAGTTCCGAGCGGAGCTTCGACTGGAAGCTTTGAAGCCCACGAACTCCGCGACGACGACAAAAGCCGCTACGGTGGAAAAGGTGTTCTCAAAGCGGTCGAAAACGTTGAAACGTCGCTGGCTCCGAAGTTGATCGGGCTGGATGCCATTAATCAGGAGCTAGTCGATCGCACGATGATCGCAATCGATGGTTCTCCGAATAAAGCAGCTTTGGGTGCAAATGCAATTTTGGGTGTGTCGCTGGCAACCGCAAAAGCAGGTGCAGACGCGCTGGGACTGCCGCTTTACCGCTATCTGGGTGGGCCGTTATCGAATGTATTACCTGTGCCCTTGATGAATGTGATTAATGGTGGTGCTCATGCAGACAACAACGTCGATTTCCAAGAATTTATGATCGTTCCGGTTGGGGCACCGACGTTTCGAGAAGCGCTGAGATGGGGCGCGGAAGTGTTCGCATCGCTGAGTAAAGTGCTGCACGATAAAGGCTTGCTGACGGGTGTGGGTGACGAAGGCGGTTTTGCTCCCAATCTCGAATCGAATCAGGCAGCCCTCGACCTGTTGATTTCTGCGATCGAGAAAGCGGGCTACAAACCCGGCGAACAGGTTGCCCTTGCGCTGGATGTGGCGGCGAGTGAGTTCTACAAAGATGGGCAATACACCTATGATGGAACCGCTCACAAACCGACTGAGATGGTGGATTATCTGGCACAGTTAGTCAGCAGTTATCCGATTGTATCGATCGAAGATGGGTTACATGAAGATGATTGGCAGCACTGGCAGTTATTGACCGAAAAGATTGGTAGCAAATGCCAATTGGTTGGGGATGATTTGTTTGTGACAAATATCACGCGACTGCAAAAGGGAATTGAACAGAAAGCAGGAAATTCAATTTTGATTAAACTGAATCAAATTGGATCACTGACGGAAACGCTACAAGCGATCGATCTCGGTGCGCGGAATGGTTTCCGATCGATCATCAGCCACCGTTCCGGTGAAACCGAAGATACGACGATCGCAGATCTCGCAGTCGCTACCCGCGCTGGTCAGATCAAAACTGGGTCGCTTTGTCGCAGTGAACGAGTTGCGAAATACAATCGCTTGCTGCGGATCGAAGACGAGTTAGGCGGCCTTGCGGTTTACGCGGGAACCATTGGCATGGCTCCGAGCTACAAATAAGGGAAATGAGGAGCGATTGTTGAGATGCGATCGCTCCTCATTTCCGCTAAATTTCCTGTTTTACTGACTTCTGTTTCTGAAAAATTTACATTGCGGTAAACATCATTCAGCGAGATCGAAACCGGGATACTTCTTAATCGAATCTCACGATCTTCCGCATCTAAATCTTGAAGTAGCCAACGTTTAGCTGCTTGCTTTGTGAAATGTTCCACTCGAATTCGATTTTGGTCAACCAGAACATATTTGACAAAGCTACGAATGGTGCGGTAACTCGCGAACTTTCCTAATCGATCGTAGTCTTCTGTCGATTGAGACAATACTTCAATAATGACTTGAGGATTCAGAATGATATCGCGACGATTGTTGTGATAAGCCACTTCACCGACTACAACCATGATATCCGGCTAGGTCTAAAGCTGCTCTTGCGGAATCCACAACTTCACATCCCCGATAAAGTTCTCAAACCCCGTCTTGCACCTTAGCCGCAAAATGTAGCGCTGCACTCACATTTCGTGCAATTCGGTTGTGATTTGTTGTGCCGATGGCAGGAGGCACAATTTCTCCCTGTCGGTATTCGCTTCGGAATTCTGCTTGATCTTCCAACGCAAGGTATTCTTCTGACGTGTAGAGGCGCGACTGGATTGAGGCTGACGGAGAGAGGGCAGTCATCGACGCTGATCCTACAAGTTGGTTTTCTCAGTTTAACGTGGTTCAAAAAAGCGATCGTCTAACCATCCAGACGATCGCCAATGTGTTATGGAACCACGATCGCAACCACTCCATCCTCCGGCAACGCTTGCCGATACCGTCCCCCTTCCGAAAACACCGCAATCAATTGCAGCGAGTAATCCGGCTGAACTTGCAGGTCTGCCCACGGAATCGCAATTTCAACACAGCGATCGACTCCCACTTGAGCGCGGCTTGCTCTCGACTGCCACCGGAAATGTTCACCTGCTTCCTGCAACCAAATCGTTTGAGTCAGCAAATTCACACCCAAATGGTGATGGAAGTGATAGTTCAAAGGCGCTTGATTTGGAACATCAACTAATGGAATGGGACTATTGTGCATCGGTTGATTCGCGTAGTACCAGAAGAGATTCAGCTCTGGTGGAATATCCTTGCCGATTTGCACTCCGATCTGTAAATCCAAGCGCAAATAAAAATTCAAGTGATCCACACCATACCAGAGTCGCTGAATTGAACTACTTTGGTGCATGGTTCCCCGCGCACCGCCGACTTCAAGTCGTCCCGCTTTGTCCCAATCCTGCTCATCTCCGCGACCGTCGATCGCGGGGTGAATAAATCCTTGTGGCGCACTATCGCCCCGCGCTTCATGCACTTCGACCGGACGACGCACATTCTCAGGAACGGGTTCATTCAGCGATCGATACAACGCCGCTAAATGCTCTCGAAACAATTGATCAAACATGGCATCCTGATTCGAGGAATGTCCTTCTCCAAACCACCAAAACCAATCTGATCCTTCTGCTGCGTAGAGTGCTTCCCAAGCTTCAGGATTATTCTCCTCAGTTGCTTCAGGATGATTTGCCAAGGTTTGTCTTGCAGCAGTCAGCAAGTCCCAAGCTCGATTTTTCGCTGGATCTCCGATCCAAGTAGTGAAACTTCCATCGACCCACGATCCACTATGAAGCTGATCGGCTGCAATTGTCTCAGCCGGCGGGAATTGCTCAATAAACTCTGAAACGGTCACTAATTTGATCTCAGAGTGATCGCTCAGCGTTTGATAAAGCATTTCCAAGAACGGCTTACCGTCTTGTGGATAGAATTCCCAACAGTTTTCACCGTCTAATGCGATCGTCACTAACCACGGCTGATCGTTGTTCGGTTTTAATGATCGCGCGATCGCCTCCAAATGCCCCACCAAATCGCTAACCGCTCGTTTTGGCTCCATCGCGCTGTAGGTAAAGCCAATCAAATCTGATAAACGGTGATCGCGGAAGACGATCGCTAAATCTCCCGCAGGTGTTTCCAATCGATATGGACGATACAACTTCTCAGGATCGTAAACATTCCCGGTTTCATCCCGATGGAAAAAGTATTTTAGTGACCAGCCCAATACTGCCTCATCCGAACACAGCCAGTTAAAGCCCTGCTTCGCCACATATGGCAGCATCTCAGGGCTGACCGACTGTTCCGAGGGCCACAACCCACGCGGCGATCGACCAAATCGATCTTCATACATCTGCCACGCCTTTCTTAAGTGCCGCTCAATGTCCGCCGGATGCTGAAACCGCGATTCGGGTAGCGTCATATTTGGAACCGCAATTCGCCCCGAATTTGTATCCGCTAACAACGGCAAAATCGGATGCGTGTAAGGGGTCGTCGTCACCTCAAGCTGTCCCACTTCCTGCATTTTGCGATGCTGCGGAATAATGCGGCTCATAATTTCGCGATGTTTCGCAATGATGCGTTGTCGATCGCTCAACGTAAAGCCTTTCCCTTGCTCTAACCAAGCTGCAATCTCCGGATCATCCCAAAACAGCGGATCAATCCACGCTAAGTTATGCCACGCGAGTAAATCACTAAAATCTTGAGTATTCCAATTTTCCAGACACCAGCCCGACCCGCAATCTTGTCGCTGTTCATAGAGCTGCACATAGCGTGGATGTGGCTCAATCAAAGTATGGCGATTCGCGTCAAAGAAATGCTCAATCACGAATTCCTTCAGCGCACGATCGAACTGCTCCACGGGCGTAACCGTTGCCGTCAGATACGGATCGAGTGCCGTTCCTGCCACATAGTCCTCAATCTGCATCATCAGAGATGGCACCAGGTTCACCGTCTGATGCAATTTCGGATAGCGCTCCAGAAGCAGCACTAAATCGAGATAATCTTTTGTGCCATGAAGACGTACCCAGGGTAAGCGATATTGCCCTTCAGACGGAGCGTAATAGTTGGCATCCCCTCGGCTTTTGTAGAGAGGTTGATGTTGATGCCAGATAAATGCAACGTGGAGCGGATGCGGCATAAAAAACGGAGGCAAAGGATTAGACCTTTAATAGTCTATCCCTTGCCTCCATTTTCGATATAAGGATTTGCCTACAAAACTTGTTCGACTTCAGCAATTTCTGGAATCATCTCGCGCAAGCGGCGTTCGATCCCCATTCTCAGCGTCATGGTCGAACTCGGACAGCTTCCACACGCACCTTGTAAGCGCAGCTTCACGATCGGACCGTCCAATTCCACCAATTCCACATTGCCGCCGTCTGAGATCAGATACGGACGCAGCTCATCGAGAACGGTTTCGACATTTTCGGGCGTTAGTGTCAAAGACATAATTCACCTTCTAACAGCTTGACAACTTTAATCCTAACTCTGAACGATCGTTCAGAGAGTGCGGGTCTTGCACTTGATTGAGTGCGGCTTATACCCGCTCTAATGGCTGCACATTCGTAAACAGAAATTCGCTCTTATGCTGCTCAGTTGTAATGGTGCGGCTCGTCAGAATGTAATATTCGCCAATTTGTTCGTAAAGATCTTCAAACTCACTCCTCGCACCTTTGACAGCTCCCGTTTTCGGATCGCTGTAAATCGAATCATAGCGGTGCGACAAATAGCCATTTCCAGTGTCGTGACTACTAAAGGTGTTAATTGTCACAACCACTCCATGAATATGGCGGTGAACGAGACTCACTTCATTGTTGCGAACCTTGTAGCGATCGCCTTCCGACTTACCACCTACTAAAATCTCAACGCCTCCATCGGGATCAGTTGCACCTAATGTAAACGTGTTCTTCCCATGCGTTTCTTCAAACGCCCGACGAACCCGGTGAACTGCAATTTCCCAAACTTGACCGTGAATTGCCTTTTTACCTTCTTCCTCTTCGATGTCAGTCACATCAAAAGTGAAATCGGCATTGATGCGACATTTTGCATGGTAAGTTTTGTCGCCTTCGCGGTAAGTCACGTCTGCCGTATAACCGGGGAAGTTTTCGTCCCAGGTGTACCGATTTTCGTAAGCAGCCTGAAACAAGGCACGCGCATCGGTTTGCACAGTGGTGGTCATAGCATCTCCAACAAAGTCACTCCCTTTAGTTTAAAGAATTTGACACGAATTCGCCTAATTTTGGGAAGGTGACATCAGCCCATGAAAGAGAAAAATTGCGATCGTGCCTAAAAACCGTCAAATACTTCTTTAATATGCACCTAAGAAGAACATCTTCAAAAGAAAATGCTGCGTCTCACAGCAAGCAAATGCTGAGCTTGGGATGAAATCTGAAACGATTGTATATTGCAAAAAGCTTCCCTCGAAATGCCGTGATTTCTACATAGCTGTCTCGCGTCAATTATTTAGTCCCATTTAGAGCATCAATTTTCTCTTCTTCGCTACAAAATTAAACCTCAAATCAATGGAATAGAATCTCGCCAAAATTGGAAGAATCGTATAGATTGTACAAGAATTGTATTGACCCAAATTGACCCAACCGGCGATTACGTTGCTCACCCCAAACTTTCAAAGTTTAGAGATCACCTTCTCATTTACAAACCGGATCAGATCGAGTCGCTCAATTCAGCAATTGTGATCAAACGAGATCTGCAAAGAAAAGACACTAGGAAACGTCCAAACTGGAATTCGAGGCTTCCTGTGAGGTCTTGCCTCGCGCTGCCAAGTTCTCAAACACCTTGTGCTGACGTGAGTTCGACGGGAGAGGTAGCGCGAAAAGAAAGCCGAAACTACGTTTGAAAGAGCTGTAACGTTCTTGCGAGTCTCAGCTATGGAACCAATCATAGCGCGACTGAATGTGACGGCAATCTTTTGCGACGTGGATGACTTTTGCCAGCAGTTCGAGCAAGCGTGGTCACAACAGCCCCAACTGCCATCGATGCCTGGGGAGAAACACAGTAGCTCGCGTCTGCGCTTCAAGACCTAAGCTTTCTGCTGCAAGCCTCATGAAGTGAAGAAAGTGAAAAGCCGAACGCATTCACAGAAATGAATGCATTCGGCTCTTCTAATCAATACCCTGGCAGCTAGCTATTTTGACAAGAGGCTACCCTCTCACTATCGTCGCCGCAAATGCGTTTCACCACTCAGTTCGGGATGGATGAGCGTGGGGCCACACCGCCATCACCA
>NZ_JAMPLL010000025.1:0-52506 GCF_039962495.1 Leptolyngbya sp. AS-A5
GCAAAAGAGTTCTTCTAGACTAGACATGAGGGCAAATTGGGCGGGATTTTTAGCAATTTCAGCCTATCGAGTTTGCCCCTTTCTTGTCCCATTCCTTATCCCGAACTCAGGTTAATTCAAGAAGATGAGCTTGTACTTCCTCAGCCTGCAAGCTTCTAATCGCGTCTTCACGAGAATATGTCGTGAGTCTTTAGAGATTTGGGATTAATTGTTATAATCACATATTCTCGTTTGAGACTTGAAGTAAGTCTATTAATAAAACAAACGTGAGAGAGTGAGACAAGAACGATCGCTCCTCTTCTCTATCCCATATTTTCGTTTGAGAGCTTTAATAACCTAAGTTCAGGATAAGAAATTGCCAAACCCCCTGACTTCCAATACCTTGTCTCACCAAAGAATTGGGATTAATTATTATAATCGCATATTCTCGTTTGAGACTTGAAGTAAGTCTATTAATAAAACAAACGTGAGAGAGTGAGACAAGAAGCGATCGCTGTCTCGCTTCTTGTGAACTCCGATCGAGACTCATCCTAAGTCACACCAGGTTCCGCATATCCCTGCAAGCTTTCAGGATCAAACGCTCTCAAACTCCGAGTCGCTTGCCGAATCAGCGTATCCGAACCGTTAACCACAATCAAGTATTTCCCAGCATTGAGCCGATTCCGATAAGGCAGAGCATCCCCACCACCAACCACCATACCCACACCACCACCCACAAACACACTGCCCATCAATCCCGACAGTCCGCCAAGAATACCTGCGATCAGCGGACTCCCAATTTCACCCGCCCACGCAAACGTATCCAATCCAGTAATCACATTAAATGCCGCACCGCCCACAAACCCAAACGGCACCAACCACGAAGCCATCAAGCGCACCTGTTTTCTCGCCGTTTCATTCGGATCAATCAAGCCATATTCATCGGCACTCTTATAGCCCCGCCCCAAAATCGCAACCTTATCCATCGGCAAGCCTTCTTTTTCCAATGCCGAATACGCTGCTTCTGCTTGAATCCGATCGCTTAAAACTGCCACTAAATAACTCATCTTCCAGCCCTCAAAACTGCTTCAGCCGTCAATTGCAATCGAGAAAACGTCGGGGAAATCACCATCTCACTCCGTCTAAACTGTCCAACTTCAACATAGTGCTCTGCCTCTAGCTGAAGAACGATGACAACTTCTCGTTCAGGATCAATTAACCAATACTCAGGAATGCCACGTTCTGCATATTCCCTGCGCTTCTCGATGTAGTCTCGGTCATAGTTCTCAGTTCCAGGACTTCCAGGTGACACGACTTCTACAACCAGTACAGGAGCAGGAAGATCGAGGGTAATAATCGATCGAGGTTTTCCTGCCATCGCTGCATCGAGTTCTGCGGTTAGCACTAGCAAATTTGCATATCGAACATTTGCATATCGAACAGTCGCAGCACGGCTTTTGACCTCAATCTCTGCTTTTAGGTTCAATAGATAGTACGGTACTCCAATTTCGATCAGCTTCGATAACAGGAACATTGCAATCTGGAGATTTAGATAGCTCTCACTCGGCATCTCAACTAACACCCCATCCACTAACTCATATCGGGTGTCAGTCCCGGCGTCATAGTCTAAATATTCCTCAATACTGGTAAATCTTCGTTTCGTTTGGGTCATGCTGTAAGTTCGATAAAATATAGTTTTAATCTCTATTTGTTATGTTACCAAGGGAAGACCTCCTCAAAGGCGTAGAAAACCGAGACACGATCGCACGTGTGATCGACCAAGCAGAACAAGCAATCAAAACCTGGGAAGTGGTCATCAGCGACTTTCTCTCACCCCCAGAACTCGCAGAAGTTCAGCGATCGTTTTCCCGCCTCACCGAAATTCAACTCATCGTCTGGGGTGGCTACCCGCAAGCCGAACGTCAAAGAGTAGCGATCGCTCGTGCTGAAATACCGCTCGAGCCAGCGCAAGTTCAACTTGCTGCCCTTGATATTGCTGGAAATTTCCTGTTTGACTCAGCAACTCATCGAGATTTTTTAGGCGCAATTCTCGGCACAGGCATCGTGCGGGAAAAAGTCGGTGACATCATTGTTTTAGGAGAGCGCGGCGCACAAGCCATCGTCATTCCCGAACTGGTGGAATTTCTGCAAACCAATTTGAAACAAGTGCGATCAGTGCCCGTACAAATCGAGCCAATTCCATTCGAGGAATTGAAAATCCGCGAACCCAAAAAGAAAGAACTGACTACCGTTGAAGCATCCATGCGGTTAGATGCGATCGCGTCCGCAGGCTTTGGCATGTCGCGCAGTAAGATGGCAGATTTAATTTCAGCAGGCGATGTGCGCGTGAACTGGAAAGAAACAACTTCAACGAGCTACTCGGTAAAAGCCGGAGATCTCATTGCAATTCGCGGCAAGGGGCGAGTTGAAGTGGGAGAAGTCATGGTGACGAAAAAAGATCGCTACCGGGTTCAACTAACGCGCTTTGTCTAGTTATGACCAAGAGCAAGGAGTCCCGAAAGCGACGTGCAGGGCAATAATATCGATTCGATCAGGGGTGTAATACCGCAACGATCGCTTATATACAGCGTTCACAAATCAAGTGGGTAACGATCGCGTTTCATGACATGATTATCTAAACCTCAGTAACCCGCTGGAAAAAGTTGGGCAGTCTAGGTTTGGATGTAAACTTACATTGCGTAAGAATGTGTAACTCTACACCGTGGTTAAGCAACTTCAGCAAGAGTTTTCGCATAATGACCAGCAGTTTTGCTGTACATCGTGCGATCAAAGTAACTTAGTTTACTGAAGTTTCGCACTCAGCCCAGTAATCTCTCTGAAACGCACGATCGTCTCCCTGCTTCATCGCCAAGGCTCAAACAACGTGAAACGCATTATCAAGCACTGGGCACGTCCGATCTCACTGGTTGGATTACTGGCGGTATTTACACTGCCACTGACCGTCGTTGTCCAGCAGCTTGTCGCTGAAATTGACACTGGCATCACCTTTACTCGTCAGGAGAAGCTGGGGCTAGAGTACAATTATGCGCTGCGAAAACTGCTCGAACAAGTGATAGCGCATCGATCGCAGTCCCAGTCCTCTACAGCCAAGCGCGATCGCGCCAAAATTAAAGCCACGCAAACCGCCATTCAACGCACGATCAAGGAAGTTGACACACTCCAATCCCGTGCCAAAAACACCTTGAGAACCGAGGACAACTGGAAATTTATCAAACGCGATTGGCAAGACATTCTCAATCAACCCGCAACCTCTGACCCGAACGCAAGCTTTAAACTGCACTCTGACTTAGTTGAAAAAATTCTGGCACAGATGATTCATGTTGGAGATACCTCAAACATGATTCTCGATCCAGAACTGGATACTTATTACCTGCTCAACACTCTAATTCCTCAACTACCAGCGACGATCGAACACACCGCCCAAATTCAAGCGATCGGATTGTCAACTCAGACCCAAAAATTTGAGCTAGATGACAAAGCAAAGTTAATGTATTTGTACAGTGCGCTCAACAGTCAAATCGACACGATCGCAAGAGCCAGACGCACGGTTTTTAATTACAATTCATCCATTCAAGCACCGCTTCAAGCTCCAGCCCGAACCAGCCTGAATCGTGCCCGTGAATTCATCGAACTCATCAATATCCAAGCATTTTCTAGCGTCAGCTTTCAATCGAGTTCGTTTCCACCCCCCGGAGAAGACGCGATCAAGTCCCACTTTCAGCTTTACGATGCGATCGTGCCCACAGTGGATCGTCTACTCCAAGTGCGCCTCAATCACTACAACGAGCGCAAGCATCGGGCAATTGGATTTACCGTTTTGGTTTTAGGGGCGATCGTCGGCATCTATGCCGCACTAGCGCGAAACTTTGCACAACGAAAACGAGCAGAAGTCGCCGTGCAGCGAGCAGAGGAACAATATCGCAGCATCTTTGAAAATTCCACAGAAGGCATCTTTCAAACCTCTCCAGACGGGCGATTTCTCAGCGCGAATCCGGCATTGGTTCGCATATATGGCTATGATTCAGCAGAAGAGTTAATGCACCGTCTCAGCAATATCAAAGAGCAGCTTTATGTCGATCCAACAGTGCGCGATCACTTTGTGCAATGGGTTGAAGAGTACGATCGCGTGTCTGAGTTTGAGTCGCAGGTTTACCGCAAAGATGGCAGCGTGATTTGGATTTCCGAAAGTGCGGCAGCCGTGCGTGATGCGAAGGGTCAGTTACTGAATTACGTCGGCATTGTTCAAGATATTAGCGATCGGATTCGCAACGAAGAAGAACGCAACCGCATTTCCGAAGCACTTTACGTTGCAAAAGAAGCCGCTGAAGCTGCAAATCGATCAAAAAGTCAGTTTCTTGCCAACATGAGCCATGAACTCCGCACTCCGCTGAATGCGATTATTGGCTACAGCGAAATTCTCCAGGAAGATGCGATCGATCTAGGCTATGACGACATTCAACCGGATTTACAAAAGATTCGCAATGCAGGCAAACATCTACTGGATTTGATCAACGACATTCTCGACATTTCCAAAATTGAAGCAGGCAAGATGGAATTATATCTAGAGACATTCGCGATCGAACTTCTAGTCGATGAAATTGAAGCCACAATTCAGCCGTTAATTACCCAAAATAACAACACTCTTAAGATTATAAAAGTTAATAGCTTAGGTGACATCTGTGCAGATTTAACCAAAGTCCGACAAGTATTACTAAATCTACTGAGTAATGCCGCGAAATTTGCAGAAAACGGGACGATCACACTATCGATTCAAGAGCATCGTTCAGACGGATGGGTAGAGCTTGCGATCGCCGATACAGGCATTGGCATGACGGCCGAACAAATCAGCCATCTGTTTGAAGCCTTTACGCAAGCAGATGCGTCTACCACTCGTAAATATGGTGGCACAGGACTCGGACTTGCGATTAGTCGCAGGTTCTGTCAAACGATGGGCGGCGATATCACCGTAGAAAGCGAAATTGGAAAAGGTTCAACCTTTACAGTTCGATTACCGCTACAAGTCTCACCCTCCCTCTCAGAAACATCGCCCACCCCCCACTCCCCAACCCCCAACCCCAACGCTGCCAAAATTCTCATAATCGACGACGACCCCTCAGCCCAAGAACTCATACATCGCGCTCTCGCCAAAGAAGGCTTTCAAGTCCTCACCGCCTCATCCGGCGAACAAGGAATTGCAATGGCGATCGAACATCGGCCCGCTGCCATCACACTCGATATCTTGATGCCGAAGACGGACGGCTGGTCGGTGCTGAAAGCTCTGAAAGCCAACCCGCAACTAGCAGACATCCCGGTCGTAATTCTCACGATCGTTGATCAGAAAAATCTCGGCTTTGCGCTAGGAGCATCTGACTATCTCACGAAGCCGATCGACTACAAGCGCCTCAATCAAGTCCTCAAAAAGTATCTCACTACTCAGCAGGAACGAATCCTAATCGTTGAAGATGATGACGCAACTCGCGAGCTATTCAAGCGAACGCTTGAAAGAGAAGGCTGGAACGCAATCACGGCTCGAAATGGCAAACTTGCCTTATTAGAGGTTGCAGCACAGCAGCCAGATTTGATTCTGCTAGATCTGATGATGCCAGAAATGGACGGCTTTCAGTTCATCACCGAGTTACACCGCGTCGAAGCGTGGCGATCGATTCCCATTGTGGTGGTCACAGCAACAACGCTCACAACTTCGGAATACTTGAGCCTTCATCAATCCGTTGAGCAAATCCTCCAAAAAGCAGCCTACAGCCGCGAGCAATTGCTCGCGGAAGTCCGAAGCCTGGTCGTTGAACGAATTCGCCAACCATAACCTATGACAAGAATTTTGCTAGTAGAAGATAACGAAGTCAATCGCGAAATGCTATCGCGCAGATTAATACGACGGGGTTTTGAACTTGCGATCGCAATCAACGGCGTTGAAGCAATTGATCAAGCAAAAACATACCTGCCGGACATTATCCTCATGGACATGAGCTTACCGCTTCTCGATGGTTGGGAAGCCACCCAGCAACTCAAAGCAATCCCCGAAACCCAGCGAATTCCGGTGATTGCGCTTACCGCACATGCAATGGCAGACGATCGCGAAAAGTGCCTTGCAGCAGGATGCGATGAATACGACATCAAACCGATCGACCTACCGCGCCTATTAAGCAAGATTGAGATGTTGTTAGCGCGATCGATAAAGTAGCGAAAAATTGATCAAATTGTCGCTGATGATATTGAGCGATCGGAGCTGCAGCGTTGGGATTACTTGTTGTTGCACTAAAGCTACCACTAGCAGTAAGAGATTGACCTCCAAAAGTGCTATCCACATCGATGAGAGAAGAGAGACCACTTCCATTGCTCGTGTGAGTGATCAGCAGTGGCCTACCAGTGTAGGTATAAGGTGTGGTGAAATTAATGACTGAGCCAAACGCATTCGGGCTTGCACCACTAGGAAGTGAATTGGTAACAAAAGTAAGCGACCCGCTTCGGACAAGGAAGCGATCGATCTCTGAAGTAAACGCGCATTAGGTCAGTCATGCGACTGCGCTTTGGCGGCGGCTAATAAATCTAGAAGTGCTTGTTCTGCTTCTGGAGCGTCGATCGGAGTCCAAACTTCGTAAGGTACGCCGGATTCAAATTGAGTCATCGGATGGTTTTGCAAGGAGGTTACGATCACTTGCATCAGTTCGAGCCGATCTCTGACTGGAAGAGTCAGAACTTGGCTTTTAAGCTCAGATGAGAGCATGATGATTGTAACGAAGTGATTTTCAGTCTGATTATAGAACAAGCTTTTTGCAGATAAGACATATCAGGAGCGTGGCTCTTTCGATCGTATTCTTGTCGCGCAAGCTATGAAGCTAAATCGTCCCCTAGTCAGTCGGGATATTGTTATTGATACTTATTCGGATCGTGCGATCGTGGACATTGTTTTGATAATCTGTTATTTCTTCTGCTTTTCACTCAAACTGTGCTGGGCGTAGTAACGAACAGTATGGTCTTGATCGTGACTTAAGGATTGAAGAATGTCCAAGTCAGTCTTTAGATTTTTTGCCACTTCTGCACGAACCCAACTAGATTTGTGCTGAGAGAGATGCCTCAAAATATCAGGTGATGCGTTTGGATTGCCTGCAAGTGCTGCACAAATTCGGTGATGCTGCCTTTGAGCAAGAGTATTCAGGATGGATATAGGAGTTTTAGAATTACTCGCAACTGCGGCACAAACATGAGGGTAGCGATCGCGAGATAGCTTTTCCAGAAGCTCAACTGAAATTGCTGGATTTGCTGCTGCAACTGCACGAACATCTTCATGATGATCCTGGGCAAGCATTTCTAAAATATCGCTTGGTAAACCTCTTCTCCGCAGTACTTGAATTCGTACTCTTGTGGCAACGTCATGAGCAAGTCTTCTGACCCAAAGAATAGGAGTCCGTAGATTGTTGGCGACACTTGCACGAACACTCGAATTAGCATCTGCTGCAAGCTGTTCTAAGCAATAAATTGGTGTGTTGGAATGGCTTGCTACATCCTGACGAACTTGATAGCTTTTATCCTTAGCGAATCTGGCAAGAAAATCAGGTAAAAGCCGCTGTCGAAAAATAGCTCGACGAACCTGTACTGATTGATCTTGAGAAAGCGTTTCTACACAGTGAAGCGGCGTATTTGGGTTAGCTGCAACCGCACAACGTACTAAGACAGAACTATCTCGACTCAGACGTTCAAGCAGCACCTGAGAAGTATACCAACTGTTCGCAAGATTTACTCGAAGCGTTGCATTGTGGTGATTTGCAGCCCAGTTCAAGACAAAATTAGGTAGCCGTTCTAGGCGAAGAACATCAGGACAATACTGATATAACCGATATAAAAAATCTTCCTCTTCTAATAGCAACAAGGGCATCACAGGGCTATATAAAACTTGTAGCGGAAACACCCAAGCTAACCTCAGCAATGTTTCCGGCGAAGTATTAGGATTTTGTGCGATCGCAAGACAAATTATGCTTTCCGGTAAGCTCTGTTTAAGTTGCTCGTCTAACCCGATTAGATTAATTCCAGGAAACCGACGCTTGAGCATCTCGATCGCAGTCTCTGCCATCTTCTGAAGCTGATTTGGTGGCGTGTTGGTATTGGCTGCGACTGCTAGTGACAAATCCATGCAGAAATTCACAAGTTTAATCGTTCGCGCTCAGATTGCCCAAATTCCAACATTGCAACAAAAAAGGAGTCTCTTGTCGAGACTCCTAACATCATCAGAATTAAGCAGAAACTATTTGACCGACACTTTACCGCCAGCTTCTTCGATTTGTTTCTTGATGTCTTCAGCTTCAGCCTTCGCAACACCTTCTTTGATCGGCTTCGGTGCAGCTTCAAC
This sequence comes from Leptolyngbya sp. AS-A5, assembly GCF_039962495.1. NCBI lineage: Bacteria > Bacillati > Cyanobacteriota > Cyanophyceae > Leptolyngbyales > Leptolyngbyaceae > Leptolyngbya > Leptolyngbya sp. AS-A5. The sequence goes on from NZ_JAMPLL010000025.1 coordinate 8,363, forward strand.
CAGGTCTTTCGCTTCTTTCAGACCCAAGCCAGTGATACCGCGAACAACCTTGAGAACCGCAATCTTCTTATCAGCCGGAACTTCTTCCAGAACTGCATCGAATTCGGTCTTCTCTTCAACTTCTTCAGCCGGAGCAGCACCAGCACCCGGAGCCATCATCATCATGCCGCCGGCCGGAGCCGCAGCACTAACACCGAAAGCTTCTTCGATTTGCTTCACCAATTCAGAAGCTTCGAGCAGGGTCAAACCCTTTAACTTCTCAATAATTTCATCTGTTACAGCAGACATGGAACTAACTCCCTAAATTGAATTGTGTTCAGCAACTTACGCTGCTTCTTGGTCTTTCTCGGACAGTTGCTGGAGCGCTCTTGCCAAACCAGACGGCACTTCGTTGATACCGACTGCCAGCTTGGTTGCGACTCCGTTGATTGCACCAGCAATTTGGGCAATGAGTTGTTCTTTTGAAGGCAGATCCGCGATCGCTTTAAGATCCGCTTCCTTCAGAACTCTGCCATCCATCACGCCGCCGCGCATTTCGGTTTTCTTGGCAGCTTTCTGGAACTCCTGGTAAGCCTTGATTGCGCCACCAAGATCGTCTTTGACCATCACAAACGCAGAATCACCTTTCAGCAATTCGCTCACCGCTTGCCAACGGTCGTCACCCTCGGTTGCTTTCGCCATAAAGGTGTTTTTCGCCACTTGACAAACCGCACCTTTCGGACGCAGACGATTCCGTAGATCTGAGATTTCCGCCACGGTCAAACCACTGTAGCCGATGATAAACATCAACTGTGATTCGTTCAGCGTTTCTTTCAGATCGGCAACAATCTCTTTCTTGTTTGCTAACGTTCTTCCCACTCTTTCTCACCTCCTGATTTGGGATGTAGAGAATATCCAAAAACAAAAAACCCGACTTGATTAGAGCCGAGTTCGCATGATTTCTTTAGAACACAGGAATTGTGTCTCGAAAAATCAAACCTCGGCAGGACATTAAGGCGTAAACCACCTGCTGTCTTTGGTTTGGATATTCAGTTGAAAAACTTTTGTCTAAGCGGCATCTCCAACTTTGAGGTCGCGCAGGCTATTGATATCAACCTCGATCGAAGGACCCATCGTGGACGACACATACATTGTACGCCAATAGCGTCCTTTTGCACCGGAAGGTCTGTTTCTATCGATCGTTTCTTGCAGCGCTTTCAGGTTCGTTAACAGATCTTCAGCCGAGAAGTTAGCTTTACCAAATAGAACGTGAACAATTCCGGTACGATCTGCCCGGAATTCGAGCTTACCCGCTTTGAACTCTGCGATCGCTTGCGCCAGGTCAAATGTAACCGTACCGCCCTTCGGTGACGGCATCAAGCCACGCGGGCCTAATACTCGACCAAGCTTCGCCACTTGCGGCATCACATCCGGAGTCGCAATCAACAAATCGAAATCCATCCGTCCTTTTTGGATTTCATCGATCAGTTCTTCCGAACCTGCAATGTCTGCTCCCGCGTTCGTTGCTGCCGTAACGTTCTCGCCTCGTGCAATCACCGCAACTCGAACTTCTTGTCCAGTTCCCTTCGGTAGTGCGACTGTGGTTCTGAGCTGTTGGTCGCTGTACTTCGGATCAATACCAAGTCGGATGTGCGCTTCTGCGGATTCGGGAAATTTCGCCGTTGCCGTCTCTTTCAGCAGCTCTAAGGCTTCTAAAGGTGTGTAAGCCTTGTCTTGGACTTTGGCACGCAGTTCTCTCGTGCGCTTTGATAGCTTCTTTACCATGTGTCTCCTGGGGTAATCGCGAGATAATCTCTCCCCCGAATAAAGGTTAGTCGGTGATGGTCACGCCCATGTTACGAGCGGTTCCTTCGATGATCTTCATTGCTGCTTCGACATCATTTGCGTTGAGGTCGGGCATTTTGGTTTTGGCGATGTCTTCCAATTGAGCGCGGGAAATTTTGCCCACTTTCTTTTTGTTCGGTTCGCCAGATCCGGTCTCAATTCCTGCCGCTTTTGCAATCAGTTTTGATGCGGGCGGGGTCTTGAGAACAAACGTAAAACTACGGTCTTCGTAAACTGAGATTTCTACAGGAACGACCATGCCCGCTTGATCTGCGGTTCTGGCGTTGTATTCCTTGCAGAACATCATGATATTCACCCCGTGCTGACCGAGCGCAGGGCCGATCGGCGGTGCAGGGTTCGCTTTGCCAGCATTAATCGCCAGCTTAATCACTGCGGTTACTTTTTTTGCCATCGATTCTTGACTTTCTGGAAGTCGATTAGATTTTCTCTACTTGATTCACTTCAAGTTCAACCGGGGTTTCTCGCCCAAAGATTGACAGAAGTGCTTTGAGCTTGTTTCGCTCTGGGCTAACTTCGATTACTTCTCCTTCAAAGTCCTTAAACGGCCCTGAAAGTACCGTAATCTTGTCGCCCGTCGCCATGTCGATTTTTCTGACTGGCTCCTGCTCTTGGGACTGTTTGAAGATGCGTTCGACTTCTCCATGTCCTAGTGGCATTGGTTTAACGTGACCCCGCCCGCGTCCGTACCGTCGCTTTTGTTCTGCACCGACGAAGTTGATCACGTTGGGGGTGTTCTTAATCACCTGCCACGTTTCATCATCCATCACCATTTTCACAAGAACGTAGCCTGGAAAAACTTTCTCAGCGGCTTCCTTGGCTCGTCCGTCTTTCTGGTGTCTGAGAATCGGCGTTTCAGGAATTTGAACTTCCAAAATCCGGTTCGCGACATCAAGGGTTTCGATGCGCTGCTCTAAGTTCATCTTCACGCGCTTTTCACAGCCCGATGCCACTTGCACAGCATACCAACGGGCGCTTTTTGACAACACCTCATCCTGGTTGTCGTCAGCGCGATCGTTTTGCGTTTCGTCTGAAGTGTATGTCATCCGAACACCTTCACTTGTGCCCAATGAAAGAGTTGATCGACGAGATAAATTGTGGTTGCAGAGAGCGTGACCATCAAAATCACTGAAATGGACTCACCGATCAGTTGCTGACGGCTGGGCCAAACGACCTTATCCAGTTCTTCCTTCGTTTCCTTAGCAAACTCGTTCGGGTCAAATCCTGATTTTTGGGGAGTTAAGACCTCTTCTTTCTTTGCCACCGCTGGTGCTCCATTAGCGCTCGACCGACTTTCTATAATAAAGACTTTTCTCGATCTCGGCACACGATCCGATCAAAATCGCTACTCATGCAAAATCAGAGTAATTCAGCGCGCCCTGGAGGACTTGAACCCCCGACATCAGGTTTTGGAGACCTGCGTTCTACCAACTGAACTAAGAGCGCATATGCTGAACGACTCTGATTGCGTTCTGTATCTAGTTTACCAGCAATTGGACAAACTAGGTTAAAGGACGATCGAAACGCTGCTTCAAGCGAGTTGCCTTACCCACGCGATCGCGCAGGTAGTACAGTTTCGCCCGACGCACTTTCGCCCGACGAATCACTTTGATGCTTTCAATGCGTGGAGAGTGAATGAGGAAGACTCGCTCAACTCCAACACCTTGAAACACACGCCGCACCGTGATGTTTTGCGTGATGCCCGTACTGCGTTTTGCAATAACGACACCTTCATAGGGCTGCGTCCGTTCCTTGTCGCCCTCTTGAATGATCACGCCGACACGAACCGTATCCCCGATATAGATCGTGGGGATATTGTCTTTCATTTGTTCCGCTTCGATCGAGCGGATGATTTCTTGCGCTTTCATAAAGGGCGTGTAAAACTCACAATCGCGTATCTTAGCGCATCAATTGTCGTTTCGTCTATAGCAATTTCGGAAGTTTTTTGGAAAAAGAGGTTTGAATCTTAAGTCAGGCTTAAATTCGGGCGATTATCCCCCCATGCAGGATTGAATTCTTAGAGACCGATCAACTCTACTAAACGTTTAGAACTCGCTACAGGTTTTCTCACAAGGATGTCTCGTTGGAGATAAGTTCATGCTTTCTGTGCTATTTTTTCCGCACCATTTGGCGTTGCACATTCCAGATGGCTTTTTAAATTTACCTGTCACATTACTGACTTGGGTATTTGCGATCGCTTTGATTGCAATCAGTCTCAACCGAGTTCAGGCAGAGTATCAAGACCGTGTGGTTCCCCTGATGGGGGTGTGTGCGGCATTTATCTTTGCGGCTCAGATGATCAATTTTCCGATTCCGGGGGGAACTTCAGGACACTTGCTTGGTGGAACTTTGGCGGGTGTCTTGTTAGGTCCTTGGGCGGGATCGCTAGTCATGACAGTCGTGTTTATTGTTCAGTCCCTGTTGTTTCAAGATGGTGGAATCACTGCACTGGGAGCCAACATCTTTAACATGGGATTGATTGGCACGTTTGGTGGCTACTACTTATATCGATCAATTCGCAATATGATCGGGCGCGATTCTACGAAATCTGTGCTGATTGGAGCCGCGATCGCAGCTTGGACAAGCGTTGTAATTGCGGCACTGGTTTGTGCAGTTCAGCTCGCGATTTCAGGAGCCGTACCGCTCGTCGTTGCGCTGGTTGCAATGCTGTTGTGGCACGTCATGATTGGGATTGGTGAAGCAATCATTACCGTCGTGGCATTGAGCTATATCTTGAAAACTCGCCCGGATATGGTTTACAGAGCACCCCGTGCTGCTATGCAAGAGCTTCCTCGATCGTACTCTTCACGTTAAAAAGGTAGTGCTATGACTCAAGCTTCACAAACTCGAAATCGCGCTTTTATTATCTCCGGTTTAGGAATTGCTTTGTTGGTTGCAGTGTTTCTTTCTCCGTTTGCTAGCTCTGATCCAGACGGACTCGATCGCGTCGCTCAAGATCAAGGCTTTGAGAAAAAAGCGGCAGAAGAACCGATCGCACACAAGTTACCGTTTTATCAAATCTTTGAGGAATATCAGTTGCGGGGTGTTCCTGAGCAAATCGCCACTCCCGCAGCAGGCTTAGTCGGAACGTTAGTTACGTTTGGATTAGCTTGGGGGGCTGGAAAAGTTCTGGTTCGTAATCGTGAGCATGATTGATTAGGATTTGCTTTAAAGTCCCCCACTTGTGGGGGATTTAGAGAACGAACCCCAAAGCTTCAATGATTCAAGTAATCCAATTTAGACTCGATGATTTTATTGCACATTGGCGCACCGCATCTTGCTGAAGCTGAAGAAAAGAAAACGGTTTGGCATCGATTGACACCACGATCGCGCGTGTTGTGCGTGTTGTTATTAGTATTCGCGATCGCGTTAACCCCGAACGGGCGCTGGTGGACTTGGGCAATTTATGGAAGCGCGATCGCGCTAATTGTCCTAGCGAGCCGTGTTCAATTATCAGTTTTATTGAAGCGAGTTGCAGTAGAGTTTGTTTTTATTGGCGTAGTCATTCTTGGAACGTTGTTTCGAGGCGGCGGTGATGTTTTATTCCAATGGGGTTGGATACAAATTACAACTGAAGGCTTAACTATTTTAGGAAGTATTGCCCTTAAAGCACTCTTATCATTACTGATTCTGAATACTTTAATTCTCACAACCTCGATCCCAGCATTACTTCATGCGTTGGCTGCACTGAAGATGCCGCCGTTGCTCGTTGCGATTCTCGCGTCGATGTATCGGTATATCTCCGTGTTGAGTGATGAATTTAGCTCGATGCACAAAGCAGCTCGATCGCGCAACTTGTTGGGCAATCCCAAACGTCAGCGCACGGTCATCGGGAATATGTTCGGCTCATTGTTCATCCGCACTTATGAGCGCGGCGAACGCGTGCATCAAGCCATGTTAGCGCGGGGTTATCAGGGTTTACCTCCGATTGCAGAGGTTCAGAAAGGGGGGCGGCGCGATATTTTAGCGTTAACGATTACGATCGCAGTCTTATTGTCCGGTCAAGCACTTTATCTATTTCATGCACCATAATCCGATCGACATCTACAATCTTTCCTATGCTTATCCAGACGGCACTCAAGCACTCAATGGGGTGACTGTTTCCATCGCTGCTACAGAACGAGTGGCTTTAGTCGGTGCAAACGGGTCTGGAAAATCAACCTTACTCATGCACTTTAATGGCTTGATTACGCCGCAAGTGGGTCAAGTGCTCGTCGGGACGCTGCCAGTCGAGGCGCAGAATCTAAAACGGATTCGCGATTTTGTCGGGCTTGTGTTTCAGAACCCGGATGATCAACTGTTCATGCCGACGGTTTGGGAAGACATTACCTTTGGCCCGATGAATCAAGGCATTGCTGGACAAGAACTCAGAGATCGATCTGTTCATGCAATGTGCTGTGTCGGACTCGATCCCGAAGCGTTTGGATCGCGCAGTGCAAACGGTTTATCAGGTGGAGAGAAAAAAAGAGTCGCGATCGCAGGAGTTCTGGCAATGCAGCCGCAAGTTCTCGTTCTCGATGAACCCTCGGCACAGCTTGATCCGCGATCGCGTCGTCAGTTGATTGAACTGTTAGATACGCTGCCGTTGACGCAGCTAATTGCAACCCATGATTTAGATTTGGCGTTAGAACTGTGCAATCGAACGATCGTTTTAAGCAAAGGGCGAATTGTATTCGATGGTGAAACTGAGCGAATTATGAGCAATCCAGAACTATTAGCTGAATATGCTTTAGAGCCACCTTTAAGCTACAGTCGCCCTTACTGTCAGATTGAAGATGCTTACAGCAAAGCTTGAATGTCTTTTTCAATGTCTTCAGGCTTGGTGGTCGAAGGATAGCGTTTGACGACTTGACCGGAGCGATCAACTAAGAACTTCGTGAAGTTCCATTTGATGCCTTCTGTCCCAAAGATTCCGGGTGCAGCTTTGGTCAGGAATTTGAACAGCGGATGTGCATTTGCACCGTTGACATCCACTTTTTCAAACAATGGAAACGTCACGCCAAACCGCATTTCACAGAAGGATTGAATTTCGTTAGCGCTTCCGGGTTCTTGTTGTCCAAACTGATTACAGGGAAATCCCAAAACTGCAAATCCTTGATTCTCATATTTATTGTGAATCGATTGCAATCCCTGATACTGAGGTGTAAAACCGCATTGACTTGCAGTATTCACGATCAGCAATACTTTATCTTTGTGGGCGCTAAGTGAAACAGGCTGACCTTCGATACTATTCGCTGAAAAATCGTAGATAGAGGGCGATGTTTGCGTAGTCATAGCGATCGTTGTGAAACTGCTCCTCTCAGTTTACAACTGCTTTATATTTCTTTACTGAGCTTGCAGGATGATCGATCTTAGATCGATCATCCTGCAAGCTCACACCTGCAAACGCTAGATTGCAAACGCTAGAGTGGAACCTGCTCGACGGTCTAAGGTCTAGGCTTTACAGACCAAGCATTTTCTACCATAGGCGCTTTAATCTTCCGATGTCTTTTCTAAAATTTCTTCAGCAATATCGCTTTGCCAGCTTTCTGTTTATGCTCTGTCTCAGCGCGGTACTGCTATCCAACTCGGTTCCTTTTCTACAATCCGCATCGGCGGCGGTTCCAGATTCCGTCACCACGACAGATACTGTTCGTAAGACTGTTCTTGATAACGGATTAACGGTCTTAACCAAAGAAGTTCCAACCGCTCCAGTCGTCACGGTACAAGTTTGGTATCGCATTGGATCGCGGGATGAAGCGGCAGGCGTGAATGGCATTGCCCACCAATTAGAGCATTTGATGTTCAAAGGAACGACCGATCGACCGATTCAGTTTGGTCGCTTGTTCAATGCGTTAGGCAGTCAATCGAATGCATTCACTAGCCACGATCAGACCGCATATTACGGCACGGTTCAGCGAGATAAATTACGATCGCTCCTTGCCCTTGAAGCCGATCGAATGCAGAATGGTTTGATCAACTCCGATTCATTGACCAGTGAAAAGCGAGTAGTAATCTCGGAATTGCAAGGCTATGAAAATAGCCCGGACTATCGGCTCGATCGTGCGGTGATGAGAGCAGCTTTACCAAATTCACCGTATGGATTGCCTGTGGGTGGCACAAAAGCGGATGTCGAGAAATTTGAAGTCGAGCAAGTTCGTAACTACTACAGCAACTATTACAGCCCGGACAATGCCACATTAATTCTAGTGGGCGACTTCAAGACAGAACCCACTCTGCAAGCGGTGAAGGAATTGTTTGGCAAAGTTCCGAAGCGGGAAAAGACCAATACCCCGAAACCGACTGCAACGGCTGCGAAACCGACAAAGCAAACTCAACCGATCGTGCTACGAGAGCCAGGTAGTGCTCCTTTGCTCAGTGCCGTTTATCCTTTACCCAATGCAACTCATCCAGATGTGCCCGCGCTGCACGTTCTAGATCTCGTTCTCACTCAAGGTCGCAGTTCTCGTTTGTATCAAGCCCTCGTCGAAACCGGATTGGTTAGCGGTTTCAGTGGCTATCCCGCAAACATGATTTCAGGCGGATGGTATGACCTTTCTGCTACCGCTGCCCCAAATCAGGACTTGACCAAGGTTAGTGAAGCGATTCAAACGGTATTCGCAGAGGTTCGATCGCAGGGTGGGACCCAAGAAGAACTCACCCGCGCTAAAACCCAGCTAAAATCCTCAGTGCTTCTAAGAAATCGTGACATCACTAGCCAAGCGTTTCAACTTGGGGACGATCAAACCACCACCGGGGATTACAAATACACCGATCGCTTTTTGGCAAACGTCGATCGTGTGACTCCTGCTGACTTACAGCGAGTTGCTAAAACTTATTTCACGCCGGATAAAGCGACGATTGGATTGTTTCAACCGACGACGATCGACGGCAAATCTGGCAGCGCTGTGAATGCAGGTCAAACCAGTGAGAAGTTTAATGCAGGGCTGCCTGTTGATCCGGCTCAGGTGGCAAAATACCTGCCTACGGTGCAACAAGGCGATCGCACTCCACAAGCTCTACCCGAAAAATACGTGCTGCCAAGCGGCTTGAGAGTTCTACTCATGCGCGATACCAGCACTCCAACGATCTCGCTCAGTGCTGCGATACAAGCGGGTTCAGAATTTGATTCCAACACAAAGGCAGGACTGGCAAAACTAACGGCAGACAACTTAACGAACGGCACAACGACCAAAGACGCGCTAACCCTGGCGAAAACGCTTGAAGATCGGGGAATCAATTTTGGCGTTGACACCAACCGAGAAAGCGTTCTAGTGAATGCTAACGCCCTATCCGAGCACCTGCCGATCATGCTGCAAACCTTATCAGACATCGCGCAGAATGCAACGTTTCCCGATCGAGAACTCGAACTTTCTCGCGCCCGATCGCTGACCACGCTCAAAGTTCAACTCGATAACCCTGCCGTTCTTGCTCGTCGTGTCTTTCAGCAAACCGTTTACCCGGAAAATCATCCGTTCTACAGCTTCCCCACCGAAGCCAGCCTAACAGCGATTCAACGTCAGGATTTAGTCAACTTCTACCGATCGCACTACCGACCGGATAAGACGATCGTCGCGTTGGTAGGCGATTTTGATCCAATCGCAGTCAAATCGCTGATCGAAAAAGAATTAGGCGGATGGAAAGCGACTGGAAAAGCGCCAACTCTGGCCTTCCCGCCCGTTTCATCTCCCAGTGCAACCGTTCGCCGTTATGCTGCGATTCCCGGCAAAACTCAATCCGTGACGCTAATTGGCTCAGCCGGAATCGATCGACGCGACCCACGCTTCTATAACGCCTCCGTGATGAATCAAATTCTCGGCGGAGACACCCTATCGAGTCGACTGGGGTCAGAAGTGCGCGATCGTCAAGGACTCACCTACGGAATCTACAGTTTCTTTCAAGCAGGCAACCGTCCTGGCCCGTTCGTGATTTCGATGCAAACGGCTCCCGAAAATGCTGATAAAGCGATCACTAGCACGGTCAATCTCTTAGCCCAAATCCGCACCAAGGGCGTGAGTACAACCGAAGTAGTGACGGCACAGCGATCCATCACCAACAGCTACCCCGTTGACTTAGCAAACCCCGATCAACTTGCCAGCGTTCTCTTAATGAACGAGATGTATGGCTTGAATGCGATCGAGCTGCGACAGTATCCGAATCAAATTGATGCGGTGACGCAGGCTCAAGTGAATCAAGCTGCCCAAGACCTACTTCGACCCGAACAGGTCATCATCGTTACAGCAGGCCCGCCAAAGTCGTAATTTCTCGCAGTTAAGATTAAGTTTTCTTAAAGGGTGTGTCTAAGCTGTCACATCCTTTTATTTTTTTAATAGGAACGCGCAGAACAATTCAAATCTAGTAGAGATGTTCTATTCAATCGACAATCGGTTCGTTAAAATGGAAGTAGAATTAAGTACCTGTTGGTTTACTGCCTTCGGGAACCCTTGATACGCGATTTCGAGCCTCTGGCTAACTCCGGATTACCAGCGTTATCTACCGATTTGAATTGAGCTTGTCTTGATTCAGATTTTGCGCCAAGTCCCTTTACTGCCTCAACAATGACTTTAAGAGTGTCTCCCCAGTCCCGACTCCCAGGCTACGACCGTGTTGCGCTTCAAATCCTGTCCTTGGTGAGAAAGCTTTTGCCTGATCCAGCGCTAGGCTTGATTGTATGAATACTCTGCCCCTGGATCAGATCAACCGAATTGCGATCGCACCCTACCCATCCCGTGCCATTGCGCTCAAATCTGTTTGATGAAAGACGGCGGCAGAATCGAAGCTGCAGTCTAATTTAGTGATATTCGAGTAATTCGCTCAGGAGAAGCATATGCTACACCGCAAGATCTATCAACTCTGTTGTGATGGTCGTGAAGTTTGGATCTTCTTGCGGGATCAACAACGCTGGATCGAACGCGCCAAGATTCTAGATATCGAAGGAGATTTGGTGACGTTGCGTTATGAGACCGACGAAGAAGACGAGAACTGCTCTTGGGAAGAAATGGTACGGCTCGAAAGCATTGGAGCAGTAACTCAAAAACTCTCCTCCGTGCCGAAAGGATGTGTTGATCCGCTCGTATCGGATGATTGCCCCGAAGCCGAACAGATTTCCAATCCTCCATCCGATAAGCGCGAAGACTAAGAGAACTGAGAAAGAGAAGAGAGAAGAAGGGTGCAACACCCTTCTTTTTTATGTTGTGATTTAACTCTCTCCAGTGGATGCAAATTTAGCAAATACTTCTGCTTCTGTTAGATTCACGGTTTGATTCGCAAACTCGTAATAACTAGGTTTTCTGTCGATAAAGATCTGCTCTGTAAACTCGAACTCGATTTCATCCTGAAAAAGGCCTGCCGGAAGAAAATAGTCGTTTGTCGGTAGTAGCTTATAAAAGATATGTGTACCGCATTCACCACAGAACGATCGTTCTGCCCATTCTGACGATCGATATACTTTCAGTTTGTCTGTGCCCTCTATTTGCACATCTGAACTGCAGGATATGCCTAATGCTGGACTCCCTCCCCATCGCCGGCACATTCCACAGTGACAAGCATCGATACTCTTTTTGTCTGGCGTTCTAACAGTAATGGCACCGCAAAGACACTGACCTTCCATTTCTACCTCCTCTACTTTTAGTAATTTTTATTCTTGTCGCAAAACACCTACGAAACAATTCAAATTGATCGATTTCTCGGTTTGATTATGCTCTAAGATCTGCTCAATTTTCTGCCAATCCTCGTCAATCACTGTAGAGCGCAAAAAAATGGGGCGAGAACAATCCCACCCCAAGGCTAAATTTATTGAGTTGTCAACACTTCGGATGGCAAGCGTTTGAACTCTAATCGCTCGGTCTCACCGACATCGACAAAGATCGTATCGCCTTCGGTATAGTTACCACGCAGGATTTCTTTCGCGATCGCCGTTTCCAATTCTCGCTGAATCGCCCGCTTCAATGGACGCGCTCCGTACACTGGATCAAAGCCAACTTCAGCTAAGAAATCTAAGGCAGCCTCGGACAACTTCAGCGACATCTTGCGCTCTGCCAATCGAGTCTCTAAGCGCTTGACTTGAATCTTGACGATTTCGCGCAGTTGCGATTTTTGCAAGCTGTGGAAGATGATGATTTCGTCAATCCGGTTCAAGAACTCAGGACGGAAGCTCGATCGCATTGCATCCATCACCCGCGATCGCATCTCTTCGTAGCGATCGTCGTCTCCACCATATTCAAAGATGTACTGTGAACCGATGTTCGAGGTCATGATGATAATGGTGTTTTTGAAGTCCACCGTGCGACCTTGCGAATCAGTGACGCGACCATCATCAAGAATTTGCAGCATCACGTTGAATACATCGGGATGGGCTTTCTCGATTTCGTCAAATAGAATCACTGAGTACGGACGACGACGCACGGCTTCGGTTAACTGTCCGCCTTCTTCGTAACCGACATATCCAGGGGGCGCACCGATCAAACGGGAGACGGAATGCTTCTCCATGTACTCGGACATATCGATCCGCACCATTGCTTCTTCGGTATCAAACAGGTAAGCAGCAAGAGCTTTAGCAAGCTCGGTCTTACCGACACCGGTTGGGCCTAAGAAGATAAAGCTGGCAGTCGGACGGTTTGGATCAGCAAGTCCGGCTCTCGATCGCTGAATCGCATCGGATACCGCCGTTACCGCTTCATCTTGTCCGATCACTCGTTTGTGCAGAACATCTTCAAGCTGTAAGAGCTTCTGCATTTCAGATTCAACCAGCTTGCTCACTGGAATACCCGTCCACTTAGAAATGATTTCAGCAATATCTGCCTCAATCACTTCTTCACGCAGCAGAGATGTACCAGATTTCTGGGCTTGAGTCAGACGGGCTTCCGCTTCTTCAACTTTACGGTTCAATTCATTGAGCTTGCCGTACTTCAATTCAGCCGCTCTGTTAAGGTCATAATCGCGCTCAGCTTGCTGAACTTCAAGGCTAACTTGATCAATCTCTTCTTTTAGCTTCTTCAGCTCATCAATCACGCCCTTTTCAGCTTGCCATTGAGCATTGAGCTTCGATTGGTCTTCTTTGAGATCTGCCAGTTCGCGATCGAGGCGTTCTAAACGATCTCGAGAAGCTGCATCACTTTCTCCCTTAAACGACAGCTTCTCCATCTCAAGCTGGAGAATCTTGCGATCGACCTCATCCAACTCTTCTGGTTTCGAGGTAATCTCCATCTTCAACTTCGCAGCAGCTTCGTCTACGAGGTCGATCGCTTTGTCAGGCAAGAAGCGATCGCTGATATAACGAGTCGAAAGCGTTGCGGCTGCAATCAAAGCAGAGTCCGAAATCTTAACCCCGTGGTGAACTTCGTAACGTTCTTTCAGCCCGCGCAGAATCGAAATGGTATCCTCAACCGTTGGCTGATCTACAAAGACCTGCTGGAATCGCCGCTCAAGGGCTGCATCTTTCTCGATGTACTTGCGATATTCATCTAAGGTTGTTGCACCAATACAGCGCAATTCACCCCGCGCCAACATCGGCTTCAGTAAGTTACCCGCATCCATCGCGCCTTGAGTGGCACCCGCACCGACGACCGTATGAATTTCATCAATAAATAAGATGATATTGCCGCGAGAATCGGTGACTTCTTTCAGAACAGCTTTCAATCGCTCTTCAAACTCACCCCTGTACTTCGCACCTGCAATTAGCGCACCCATATCCAAGGCAATTAGCTTGCGGTCTTTCAGCGATTGCGGCACATCTCCGCTCAAAATACGCTGTGCTAAACCTTCAGCGATCGCAGTCTTACCCACACCCGGTTCTCCAATTAAAACCGGATTATTCTTCGTTCGACGAGACAGAATTTGAATCGTGCGGCGAATTTCGTCGTCTCGTCCGATCACGGGGTCGAGCTTCCCTTCGCGAGCATACTGAGTCAAATCACGCCCGTATTTCTCTAGAGCTTCGTATTTGTTTTCTGGCGTTTGGTCAGTCACTTTTTGATTACCCCGAACTTGTTCGATCGCGTTTCTCAGTTTCGCTTCATCAACTCTAAATTCTGCCAGTAGAGCCTTTCCGAAGCGACTATCTTGGGCATAACCTAACAGCAAATGTTCGATCGAAATAAAATCATCCTCGAACTGTTTGCGATAGTCTTCAGCGCGATCAAGCAGCGAATCGGCACTGCGTCCCCAATAGACAGAAGTCCCGCTTCCCGATACTTTCGGCTGACGACGGATAAATTCATCGGCTCGATCGCGCACTCGATCGACAGGAACAGCCAATTTATTGAAAATGCTAATCGCTAAACCATCTTGTTCCAGCAGCGCCTTCATCAAGTGTTCGGTTTCAATCTGCTGTTGCTGTACCTGCTTTACGATCTCTGGAGTGCGGACGATCGCTTCCCAGGCTTTTTCGGTAAATTTTTCGGCATTGGTTGGCTGCATCGCGTTCCCCCTCATAAGATCGATCGTGATAAAGACATTGTAGAGAAGCGATCGACCTTGGCGAGATCGGAGTACCGCCCTTTACCCGTCCAAATACCCGAAGAGTATGATTAGAAAATCCTTGATGGTGTGGAGATGGCGATGAGGCGATTAATCGAGAGATTTATGGCGACGACCTCTAAGCTGAGTTAATCAAAATCGAGATCGGTGAAGAGTTCCGCGATCGCTAACCGAAATCCATCCACTACTTCTTCACCGTCAAGAAAGTCAGCCTTTTTTAATAAGCGATCAGGTGTTGCACTCCGATAAACAATCACCGATTCTTCGTCAGGATTAATGACCCAAACTAAGCGAGAACCGCTCTCGAAATACTCCACGATTTTCTGATGAATTTCTTCAAAGGTATTGCTTGGAGAAATAACTTCAACGGCTAGGTCTGGTGCACCCTCGAAGAATCCTCTAGGCAGTTTTTTCAAGCCTTTTAGTCGATCTTTTGCAACAAAGGAAATGTCAGGCGATCGCTTGTTTCCCGACTTCATCTTAAAAGCCGTACTGGAATCACAAATAACCCCTAATTTCTGAGATCGAACTAAACCCCCCAAAAAAACGATGAGGACGCTTGCAATATGCCCGTGCAGCATTCCTGAATTGCCCACGATCTTTAATTCCCCATCTACAATTTCGTAGCGATCGCCGTTGTCTGGCAATGCCATAAACTCCTCATCTGTCCAAATTTTGGATTGAGCAGAAATGGTCATGTTGCTGTCCTCGCTTAATTACCAAACTTCTGTTTTGCTTGGTCGTAAATCTCAAGAGTAATTTGAGTTGCGCCCATTTCTTGAGCGAATTTCTCAATCTTCTTTCGGGCTGCCGGACGCACAAAGAAGGGAATTTCTTTTAATTTTGCCTCGGCTTCAGATGTCCACTCGATCATTAGTCCTCCTGCACTTGCTATGTTTGCCCTCATGTTTAGTCTAGAAGAACTGTTCTACTCGATCGATAACTTTTGCCAAACTTTTGAGTCTCGCTGGCAACTTGGACTCAAGTATCGCAACCGACAAGGGAGCTTAAGTAAATCATGACCATCCTGAACTGCGATGATTAAAAAACCCTCTAGAAACGATCATCCGCTTCTAGAGGGTCAGGTTTATCTCAGTCCTTAAATTTTTGCTTCTTCCTGCACCAGCTTCTCCCAGCCCATGTTCTGTAATGCACTATTGCGACGAAGCGGACGAGTGACAAGCTCTAAGATATCGCGAGTATTGCTAAATCCATGAATTTGAGCGAAGGTAAACTCAACTGACCACTTCGTACTAATGCCTCGCGCCTCTAATGGATTGGCATGAGCCATTCCAGTGATGACCAGATCGGGCTTGAGTGCATGGATGCGCTGAAGCTGATTGTAGTTATCGGGCTTTTCGATAATCTTGGGAACTGGAACTCCCATTTCATTGCAGGTTTTTACCAGAAAATCGAGTTCTGCGGCTTGATAGCGCTTATCCATATAAGGAATACCAATTTCTGGACAAGTCATGCCACAGCGAATCAGAAACCGCGCTAGCGAGATCTCCAGCAGGTTATCCCCCATAAAGAACACTGACTTTCCACGAACCAATTGCAGATAATCCTCAACACTTTCCCAAATCTTTGCTTCTCGTTCTTCTAAGCCTTTGGGTTCAATGTTGAACACAGAACAAATTTTTTCGATCCAAGCGCGGGTGCCATCCGGCCCGATCGGAAACGGTGATCCAATGAGCTTCGTTTTCCGTCGCCGCATTAACGTTGTAGCCGTCCGCGATAGAAATGGATTCACACCCGAAACATAGTATCCTTCTTCGATCACTGGAAGCTCTGTGTATCGCTTTGCAGGAAGCCATCCAGAGACTTTAATGCCTTGCTTCTTCAGCTCCAAAGTGAGCTGAGTGACGATCGGATCTGGTACTGATCCAAACATCACTAATGGCGGATGATCTACATACTCGGAATCCTGCTGTTTGATCTCTTCCTGCTTGCGCCCAAAGTTCATCAGCTTTTGAATGGCGTTGCGCTCTTCTTTTTCTGTTTCACCCGTAGGAGCTTTGGTCGGACAGCGTTGCGCCATTGCTGCAAGCACCGTGTCTTCGCCCTGAGTAAAGGCATAGTCTAGACCGTTAGCGCGAGCTACGACGATCGGAATTCCAATCTCTGCTTCAAGCTTTGGGGCTAGTCCTTCTAAATCCATTTTGATAATCTCAGTGGTACAGGTTCCGATGAACACAATCACACTGGGATTACGATCGCGCTTGACTTGTTCACACAGTCGTCTCAGTTCCTCGTAATCATTGAGCTGGGCTGAAATATCACCTTCTTCAAGTTCTGCCATTGCATAACGGGGTTCTGCAAAAATCATCACACCCATTGCGTTTTGCAGAAAATACCCGCAAGTTTTTGTCCCAATGACTAGGAAAAAGCTATCTTCAATTTTTTGATAAAGCCATGCAACACAGCTAATCGGACAAAAGGTGTGGTAATTACCGGTTTCACACTCAAATTGCAGAGCTTGAGGTTGAGGATCAGCGAGAGTCATAACAGTATTTCTCTAAATGAGGGTTTTATCGAGGAGCGCGATTCGATTGATGCGATCGATCCCGTCCTTCACAGGCTTCGTCTACTTCAGCAGGGCGGCGGGGCTTGACTTCAGGGGCAGAACTTGCAGGTAGATATTTCGGCTTTTCGGCTTGAAGCTGCTTGAGATGGATCAGTTCTTGCTCCGGGTCGAAGTTCAGTCCCAGGGCAACAATGATGCGATCGGGATGATTGCTCAAATCCACAATCAGCGGCAGGAGGTCAACGAGTCGCGGTTCTACACTGGAAAGCGCACCTAAGATGAAGCTGGATGACGGTCGCCGCTGTCCGTCGCAACTCACCCAAATCGATAATCGAGTAATCCAAGCGCGGTTTTCCTGGTAGTAGTCGAGCCAGCGATCTTTGAGCGATCGCCGCAGTTGATCAATGTTCACAAGTCAAATCAAGATAACGATAAAGTCAGCCTCAATCTAATCACATATCGCGATTTGCTTTCTCTATCCGTTACCCTTCATTCTTTCTTTAGACCATCATTAAATCGAGTTCTTCTTCGGCGGTTTTGGGCTGTTTTGGATTGAGGTAGAAGTCTGACAGCAGCGAGAACAATTCGCGATCTTGGGCATCTTTTGGCACAACGCCTTCTGGGTTTGCCAAAATTTGATCAGCAATGTTCAGATAGTAGTCGCAGACATAGTTCAGCGAGGGATCAGATTCTGCCATCTCGAACAATGTTTTTCCTTTCACCCGCGATACGCGAATATCTTCGATAAGCGGTAGCACTTCTAACACAGGCATGGGAACGGCATCGACGTATTTATCAATCAAATCGCGCTTTGCAGTTCGATTGCCAATCAGTCCTGCCAATCGGAGTTGATGTGTCCGTGCTTTTTCGCGCACTGAAGCTGCAATCCGATTGGCTGCAAACAGGGCATCAAATCCGTTATCAGTCACAATCATGCAGTAATCTGCATAGTTCAAGGGTGCAGCAAATCCACCACAAACTACGTCGCCAAGAACATCAAATAGAATGACATCGTATTCATCAAACGCATTCAGTTCTTTGAGCAGTTTTACCGTTTCGCCCACGACATAGCCACCGCAGCCTGCACCTGCTGGCGGACCGCCTGCTTCTACACAATCGACTCCTCCGTAACCTTTGTAGATCACATCTTCAGCCCAGACATCTTCGTAGTGGTAATCCTTTTCTTGAAGGGTGTCGATGATTGTGGGGATGAGAAATCCAGTCAGGGTAAAGGTGCTGTCGTGTTTGGGGTCACAGCCGATTTGCAGTACCTTTTTGCCGCGTTTTGCGAGCGCAACGGAGATGTTGCAGCTTGTCGTTGATTTGCCGATACCGCCTTTTCCGTAAACTGCGAGTTTCACTCTGGGTCTCCTGTCTTTTGTGAAGGGGTGAGCGCGGGTACGTCTCTATTTGCATTGTTGTTGATGTTTGCAGTTCTGCCTAGCAGTCGAAAGAAGAAGTTACATTGATTGCAGAAGTATGGTTTTTCTAAAAATCAAGAAAATGTGCTAATCGACTCAGGTTATCTGTGAAACTCAAATTTCAGGTTTCTTTGGTTTTTATTATCTAAATTTAATAAAATCCAGAACAATAAACAAAACAAATCGAAATAGCTGTATAGGTTTTTAGACGTGACTTTCGTGAAAGTTTTGCTGCTTGAATACGGTTATTCGCTTCGATGTGAAGTGCTTCTTGCCCCCTAAGTCCCCCATTCATGGGGGACTTTGAAGTTTGGGGAATCCTGGAGATTCGAGAACTCTCTTTTTTCAAGATTCCATCCTGGCATTTAGGGACATCGAGCCTAATCATCGAAGCCGATTCTATTAAGAATCATCAAACTTTCAAACAAAAAATCGTGCCTCTTGGGAAAAGCACGATCGCGACATCACCGAATTGTGCAAACCCTACATTAGATAGTTCATATCAATCTGAATTTTCGTACCGTCGCCGGAGACCTGAACCGCCGTTTCCTCGAATTTCGGGGCGCTCATGCCGATCTTAGGATTGCGTGAAAAACCGAATCCTTCTTTGGGAATGCCGAATATGCCTGTATTCAGCTTCCCATCCCCGTTATCGTCATGAATCACAGCAACAGCATACTCACCGGGAGACAGTTGATCAAATATGACTGAAACCGAAGCTTCCTTTGCCTCAACAAAGCGAGACGCAATGGCACGATCGCTCTCGTTCGGAAAGCCTTGCTCACCTGAAAACAAGCTGAAACACACAATCCCTTTCTGGTTTCTCAAGCCATTGACCTCAACCGTCAAGCATCCATTAGCGATCGTATTCGTAGAAGGCGACATTCTTGATTGTTCCAACATTGTTATCAACCGTATTTAAATTTAATCTTTTTTATATTCATATCGCTTCTATAAACAGGTCTCAACTCACACTAGGGTATATTTCAGTCAATTCTTCAATCGAATCAAGTGTCATGTCCCAACTTACGACAGAATCGCGGAGTGATACGATCGGGGCAGAATGCCGTTGTAGGACTGTTGTATGTCGATTATCGTTTCACTAGAAGATCTTGAACTGTTCCGCGAACAACTTTCAGATCATCCAAATGCACTTGCAACTTTAGACGTGATCGAAGATTGTGACGGAGATCTTGAAGATGCCGCAATCTCTCTTGCGATCAAATCAGGACAGCTACCAGAAGCAAATGAGCGCTGGATCGATGGACTTGCTAAGCGATGGCGACATATTCTGTGTGAAGCGCAGATTAAAGAAGGACTCGAAGACGGGTTATCCGGGGTGTTGGTTGATGCGATCGTTGCACAAACAGAATTGCCGATGCGATTAGCTGTTCCCGTTGCAATTTATGTGGTTAAAACGGGAGTCCAGCCCTTTTGCCAGCCCATGCAAGAAAAGATTTTTGATGCTTAAAAGGACGCGACGACTCACGGCGTAAAGACGCGATTAGAAGCTTCACTGCATCTACGGTATTCGCGTCTTTACGAGGAGATCATGCCTAAGCAACCAGGGATTGACAAATTTGTCCTTGAAGCTCTCCTTCTCGAACCTGCATTGCTTCAATCGATCGCATCAGAATCTCGCGATTGTCGAATCCTTGTTCGCTCAGTTTAATCCAGCGTTGGGCTTCATTGCCTTCGCGTAAAATCTTCTTCACCGGCAGCAAGAAACAGCTAAAACCCTGTGCTTTTGCAATCCCGAACATTTCCCCGTAAAGTTGCTCAACCCAATCCCGCGCCCGGATCGGCTGTCCATCTTTCCAATGTCTTAATTCTGCATCTAAGCTCGATCGCGATGCCGCCGCCTCATTTGCATCGGTAATCTCAATTAAATCCTCTGCGCTCAATTGGCTGAGTTGCAGCGGATCTAAGCTCGGATCTGACATCACTTGATGCAATCGCGCCTCTAATAACGCAGTAATCGCCAGCAGCGCGATCGGATCAGACACCAAATCACAAATTCGCAATTCCAGCCGATTTAAACTGTAAGGACGACGATCGCCATTCGGACGCACCGAAGACCAAAGATGCCGCACATTCTGCATTGTCCCTATGGCAATCTGTTCTTCTGTCCAGCGAATATAGTGAGCATGACTTTCAAACAGCGGCACATGGGCAGGCGTTTTTGGAAACAAACCCCAGCGCGTGGAATGATACCCAGTGATCTCACCGTTAAAGATTGGAGATGCCGCGCTCAATGCTAGATATAGAGGTGCTTCAACGCGCACTAATCGACAAGCCCGCATCAATACATCGGGATTACTCATGCCAATATTAATATGAACGCTAGCAGTGACAACTTTTGTACCGTAGGTGTTTTCGATGTAATCGTGATAAGGATTCGTGGGATCAGAGCGCCAGAATCGATCGCCCTGTCCTTTAAGTGGCAAAGTGCTGCCCGGAATCAGCGTGTAATCGCCCTTGGACTTGAGAAATTGACGCAGCCGCAACCGAGGTGTGACTAAATCACACAGCGATCGCTCATACCGAAAGCCGGGCGGTGTCGTGTACTCGACATTGCGGCTATCTGGCTCACGCACGAATCCATCCAATGCCGCCACAATCTGATCCGACAGTCCTACCACATCCCCTTGCGGAGTCCCAGTGTAGACTTCAATTTCAAATCCTTTCGATAACATTGCTGACCCCTTTCTGACTGTCGCCTCTTCTAGTATCTGAGAAAACCGAACGCCTGCCACGCTCTAAAGGAGTGCGCTCATATTTTCCTTACACAACGCTGAACTCTGCTTTGCATTTCGGATCGCCACTTCTTGAGAAGTTGTGTATAGTGCAGTAGCTCACAATTCGGGGAACTTGCATCTACTCTGGCTTGTCATCCCCCATAAGAGACACGCATGCACTTATGACTCTGAGATGAGAGAACTTATGGTACGTCTAGGCATTGGTAAATTTCCCTTTTCCCGCGCGATCGTTCCCACCCAACTGAGCTTACTCGCTTTACTGTGCTTGGGTACTCCCTTAATGGCTCAAGCGCCCACCGATAGCCAGCTCCCAACCACTTCAACCCCATCGGTGACTAGCCCCACGATTACAACAGTTTTATACGTCAATCCCACAACCGGCAGCGATCAGCCCACGGCTGGAAAAACCGATGCTGCACCCTATCGCACCATTACGTTCGCACTCCAGCAAGCAACCGCAGGAACGCTAATTCAACTCGCTCCCGGTAACTACACCGAACAAACCGGCGAACAATTCCCGATCGTGCTTAAACCCGGTGTTGTCCTACGCGGTGACGAGAACAGTAAAGGCGCGAATTTCCTAATTCAAGGCAGTGGACTAACGCCGAGTAAAGCCTTTGGCAACCAAAACGCCGCGATTCGAGCCGCCAATAGTAGTGAAATTCGCGGTGTAACCGTGACGAATATTGTCACACGCGGCACTGGAATTTGGGTCGAAGATGCAGACTGCATGATTGCCAACAGCACGTTTACCAATAGCAATCGGGAAGGCGTTTTCATCGTAGGTAACTCTAGTCCTGTTGTCACCGACAATGTGTTTACCAAAAACTCCGGCAATGGTATCTCGATCACTGGCGGAGCGCGGGGTGTGATTAGAAACAATGTCTTTAATGCAACCGGATTCGGGCTGGCGATCGGCGGTAACTCAATCCCTCGACTCGAAGGCAACCAGATTACGCAGAACACAGCAGGCATCTATATGGATGGATCGAGTAGAGCCATCCTCCGCAACAATGTAATCACCGATAGCCAAGGCGATGGTATTGTTGCCAGAGACAACGCATTCCCTGATTTGGGAACTGCGGACAGCCTAGGAAACAATACGATTCGCAACAACGGTCGAGATGCCAGCCGCAAAGGTGTTGACCTGAACAACACGACAAACAATACGTTTCAAGCGATCGGCAACAACATCGATCCGAAGCGCATCTCAGGTCCAGTAGCGTTTGTAGCTGGCGGAACAAACACAGCGTTTTCTGACGTTCAAGGGCATTGGGCACAACAGTACATCCAAGCGTTAGCATCACAAGCAATCATCACAGGCTTCCCAGATGGCACATTCAAGCCGAACGAGCCAGTGACTCGCGCTCAGTTTGCGACGATCGTTTCCAAAGCCTTTAATCCGGCTCCTAGAAATCCGGCAGTCAACTTCTCTGATGTTCGCAGTAACTTCTGGGGCTTTGCGGCGATTCAATCGGCTTCACGGGGTGGCTTTATGGCAGGTTTTCCAGGCGGCACGTTCCGACCGGATCAGCGAATTCCGAAAGTTCAGGCATTAGTCGCGCTGTCGAATGGCTTACAGTTCGGGGCTGGAGATCCGAGCGCGCTTTCTCGCTTCCAGGATGCGAATTCGATTCCCGGCTGGGCAGCAAGCCCGATCGCGGCTGCTACCCAACGTCAGATTGTGGTGAACTATCCAACAGTCGGGCAACTCACGCCTAATCGAGAAGCCACTCGCGCAGAAGTAGCCGCCTTTATTTACCAAGCGCTGGTGAATCAGGGTAAAGCTCAAGCGATTCCGTCTCCATACGTTGTTGGAGCGCGTTAAGTTAGACCGAGACTCGCGTTCTCTAAGGGGTTTTGCGGCTCTCAAAGCGAAATAGCCAGACCATGAGCGCGACTAACCCAATTTGCAGGGCAAGATTTGGCACAGCCGTTTCTAAATCTCGCCCTGCAAGGGTTCGCGCGAGAAACACGACTGCGCCGATCGCGCCTGATCCCCCAAAGGCAACATAGATAAATTTCCGCAGTCCGCGATAGGGTGCAGCGGCTTCAGCTTTAAGACGCGCATATTTTTTGGGGTCAGATCGCTTAAGTTGCTCAGATTGCTGATTCATTAGAAGAGTCAAAGTTTTCTCGATCGTGGCATGAGATAGAATTTTGTGCAATTTGTGTGAAAGTGCGATCGAAAACCTGTTATACTTACTAAGGTTTTATGCCGATGTGGCTCAGGGGTAGAGCACTCGATTCGTAATCGAGCGGTCGCGGGTTCAAATCCCGCCATCGGCTTATGTACATTCGCAAATTAAGCGTCGCAATTCGCAAATTAATGTCGTTTTTGACGATTCTTGATTAGTTGAGCATAATTTCGCAAATTAGTGTCGCAAATTAGCCAATCCTTGCTTTTCGCAAATTAGCGTCGTTCTTCGTTTTAATTACGCAATTCGCAAATTAATGTCGCTTAGAATTAAGGACGAATGCTGACGAATTACGAATCGAGTGCTCCTTTCAGTCCTCCAATAGAAAATATTAGTGCCCTAGTTTAGTGCGGGTTTATAAGCCGCCAGCAAATAAGTAGACTATAAAATTCAACTTATTAAATCTTGCTGATGCTAATTGCATCTCAAATTTGAACAGTCCACTCAGTACATAGTTTTGCCTGTACTTTTCGCTCTGGGCTTTCAGCCCACCCATTCGTGGGAGGCTGATCGCAACGCTCAGGATCTACGGCATGGACAAGCATTACCGAGACTTTCAGCCCACTCATTTGTGGGAGGCTGATCGCAACAGCCGCTTTCTCGCTGAAGCATCGCGACTAATCTCTTTCAGCCCACCCATTCGTGGGAGGCTGATCGCAACCTTGGGCGATCCGGTGAAACTGAGTCGAAAGACAATTCTTTCAGCCCACCCATTCGTGGGAGGCTGATCGCAACTGGGGGGGGCAAATTTTCCGATTGCTTATTTAGAACTTTCAGCCCACCCATTCGTGGGAGGCTGATCGCAACTGGCAAGAGCAAGATCCGCACGAATAAGCCTGATACAGTCTTTCAGCCCACCCATTCGTGGGAGGCTGATCGCAACGTCATTGGTTGATCCCTCAGTGTTGCTGTTTTTAGTTCTTTCAGCCCACCCATTCGTGGGAGGCTGATCGCAACTTCCGACTTACGATAACGGTTGCTACGCATTGGTACTAAACTTTCAGCCCACCCATTCGTGGGAGGCTGATCGCAACCACGCCTTACATAAAAGAACCGACATCGATCGATTTAGAACTTTCAGCCCACCCATTCGTGGGAGGCTGATCGCAACGATTGCATATTCGGCAAGTCGTCACCATTTTTAGAATCTTTCAGCCCACCCATTCGTGGGAGGCTGATCGCAACTACCGTGAGTGTCTACGGGTAAATCTGAATAAGCGAACTTTCAGCCCACCCATTCGTGGGAGGCTGATCGCAACACTAGGATATTATCTCAATGAAAAAGACATTGCAAACTTTCAGCCCACCCATTCGTGGGAGGCTGATCGCAACATGCCAAGCAGGAAGCCGATCATCAACGATCGCTAGGCCTTTCAGCCCACCCATTCGTGGGAGGCTGATCGCAACTGAAGCAATTCAGCTTTACACTCTACTGGAATCCCTCTTTCAGCCCACCCATTCGTGGGAGGCTGATCGCAACTCTCTGATTTCGTCGATCACGAGCAAACAAGGGGAATCGGCACTTTCAGCCCACCCATTCGTGGGAGGCTGATCGCAACGATAGCATTGCTGCGTTGTGCAATGTGGTAGTCAGATCTTTCAGCCCACCCATTCGTGGGAGGCTGATCGCAACTCCCAGCGCTAGAATCCTTTTCCTGCAAGCTCTCCAAGCTGCCTTTTGGCAAACCCATCTAAAAAGTACTCTTTCAACTTTCTGGAAAACTTACTTCGGCACACCGCAGTTGAATGAAAGCATCACCAGTAGCGGACCCTAGAGTTTTGGCGAACCTCCCAGCAATTTTGCTCTTGCTGCGGTTTGCCAAAAAGAATTGGAGGACTCCTCCTTGCTCGGAGGCGATTCAGTAGCCGCCACTTCAGTCACATTATCAATCACTTGATGCAATAATGCCCCTGTACCCCCACATTGTGAAGGCTTGACCCACTTCTGCTGGGTGCGCACCTGCGCTACAGTTGAAGAACGAACTCCACAACTACAGCTTTCCCATCCCCACACAAATCTCAAATCGAAATCTGCGCCAGGATGGCAGTTAGTGAGCGGACAGCTACCAGGGTCGGAAAGTACAGTCGTCTCACAACGACCAAACTGACCCTCATTTTTCACAGTTCAGCGGCTCAGAGAGCTTAAACTGCGGCGCGATGTTCATATCTTAACTTTTCTTGGTTCGGACATACTGTAAAGTCAGGCTATTTTGCTGCAATCGCACGAGCATGATAGGTCGCGATCGCAATATCTTTTGCCAGCTCTTGGGGGCTACCCTTAAGTGGCTGAAATCCGACTTCAACAATGATACTCAGTTTAGTTGCTTGACTACGGATGGCTTGAATCAGCCTGTTATAGCTCCATTGATGTATCGCCTGACGATACGCTTTAGCGTATTGCTTTTGAGCTGCAATTGATCCTGGGCACTTCTGTTCAGCTCTTGCTTGAATCTCACTGTCGAGCAGCTCTCGCATGTGCTTCAGGTTTGGCAATACAATGCTACCTGCTTGATAAGTTTGAGCAAGTTCAATGATGGAATTTGCTAATAGCTGGTCCACATACTGACCCAGTTCTGATTCTGAGGGTTGGGATGCGTCTCCACGCTGTTGATTTTTGTGGCGTTGCAAGCGGTTTTGCTGCTGCTGGTTGCGGTGACGGTTCAGCAAGTGGTATTGCTCACCGAGCAATGCACGAGGCAATCGGTAGGTGAGTATCTCTCCAGTTCTGCCATTGACGACTGCCACTGAGATCGGGTCAGCCAATCCAATACTGATTCCAACTAGAATTTCGGGATTGCCCGAGTAGGGAGTCCGGCTAGGGCGCTCGGGTAAGTTCTGCAAGCGATCAAGCGTCGAATGATTGCGAGGATCTGGGTTGGCATAGGTCAGTTTCTTACGGGCTTTCGCAACCTTCTCCTGCTGGACTTCTAGCGTGCCTTCTGCGGTCATTAGACGAGTATCGAAGGTGCAAAAAAGGACAAGATGGTTCACGTTCCAAGGGTCACCCTTGCCTTCGCCTTCTCTCCAGCCTAGAAAGGCTGAACTGAGGGTGAGTAAGCCTGCTGGATAAGTATCTTTATTTGTTTGATAAGCCTGCCAGTCTTCCAAGAGGCGTTGGAAGGCTGGCAGTTGCCGTTGATCGCAAGATAAACGGAATGGAAACCCTTTATCGGTCTTGAACCACTGCTTAATGTCAGGATCAGCTGCGCTGAGATACTTGTCCATCCCATTAAAAGTGACAGTTATTCTCCCTGTTGCCGTCTTGCCCCAATAAACATCGGTCGCACTGCCGTAAATGATGGGATAAGGGAGATATGCAGAGCGAGTCAGCAGTTTAGCTCGCCACTCTTGTGCTTGAGCGACCGTTTCAGGCAGTTGTTGCGTCGCGATCGCCAATGTGTCCAGAAAGGCTTCCCCTGTTAAATCCCGCCCTCTCGGAAGACGAGCCTGGAGTTGAGCCTCTAGTTGTTCAATTTCCTTCTGTTTGCTATGAATGCGGTGAGCAAAATGCTCTGGATCCTCTTTGGCAATGGAAACTTCGCAGCCATTTTTGAGGAGATAGGCAATGGCACAGCGGGACAGCGTATCGTCTGTAGCGTTATAAGCCTGAAACAATCGATCCATGAGACCGCTATCGTTGGGGGATTGGGTTTGCCGTTGTGCCCGCTTGCGCTTCTTCGCGGTTGGATTCGATGGAGCAGGGGCTGCCTTAACCTGGTCCAGAATCGCCTGCGCCTGATGCCGAATCACTTCAAGCGTGGAACCGCTGAGTTCAAGCAGTTCTGCATCACTCTTTACTACATCTAACCAGCGCTGCTTGCCATCCAGACGATTACGCCGAGCCTTCTGAAGTGCTAGCCATGATTGGTAAATATATGTCACCATCTGGTTGGCAGAAGCATAGAAGCGTCCAGGTTGACCTGGGTAAACCGCTTTGAGCGGTTCGCAAAGCTCTTTAACAGGGTCAGATGCGACAGTACCCCTCCGTTGCCAAGTCTCAAAATCCTCATGCTGACTGACTCGCTGGAGCAGGTCGTTCACGAGCGGGGTATTGCTGCTAACCATGAGCCGCCAGAGATGGCGGCGTACAGGCTCGGAAGCGATTAGGCGACAGTGAATCGTTTTGAGGCTCATCGATCGCACGACTCCATTGAGTAGGTTGCTGGGAAATGTGAAGTACTCCGAAATAGTTCTTGTGTACTGTTTTCTGTAGAGGTATCATACCGAAGAATTGTCAGGATGGCAATCTAATTGATATGGCACTTGCTCCCCGAATCCCCTCTCATACACACTGGTGTGCGTTACAGCTGTATCTGCAATGGGCGCACGACGAATTGATGG
The DNA here is from genome assembly GCF_039962495.1 of Leptolyngbya sp. AS-A5. Classification (NCBI taxonomy): domain Bacteria; kingdom Bacillati; phylum Cyanobacteriota; class Cyanophyceae; order Leptolyngbyales; family Leptolyngbyaceae; genus Leptolyngbya; species Leptolyngbya sp. AS-A5. The sequence goes on from NZ_JAMPLL010000025.1 coordinate 35,907, forward strand.
AACTTGAGGAGTTTTTGCGGATTTGGGATGTCTCACGCGAGGAGTTAGCGTTCATCTGCGACTGCTCACTCACTACCGTCAATCACTGGTTTTCTCAGGGAGAGCACCGCAGATTTCCGAGTGAAAAGCATCAGCAGAAGCTGGCACTCGCTCATCATATTTGGGTGACGATCGAGTCTGAACCAGAATATTTGAAGACGTTGCGGCAGATGTATCACACGAAACAGCAGCGAAGGCAGGAAAAATAGAAGCTTGTCATATGGCAAGCTTTTCTTGTCAGTTTATTGAGTTCAAGTGTACTTTTACACATAGCCTACGTTTGCGAAACAGCAATCCTTTGCGAATCGCTGATTGGGAGATGTAATCCACTTGAATGAGAAGCCGTGAGTATCTATGAACAGAAAGCCATCCCCTCGATTTGGGTCACTTGGCTGTCTCGCTTAATGGCAGATGAAACGCAGTGTGTTTGGTCAATCTGGTTTCGGACGCACTTTAAGTATGAAAAGCTCAAGACAAATTTTGACTCTGCAAAATGGAACGCTAACCATCGGACTTTAGTGAACGATCGCATAAACCTTCTAGAGGCGGCGGGCTACACCGTTTATGTTGAAGGAGAGAATCGATTTGAAGTCTTAGGCAGGGATCATTTGGTTAGAGTTGCAGGGAAACCAGATATTGTGGCGATTAAAGGCGGTGAAGCTTGAGTTGAAGATTGCAAGACTGGGCAACGGAAGAACGCAGATTTCTACCAGATGCTGATTTACTTGCTGTTGCTTCCCGTAAGCTTAGCCCCCTGTCAAGGACTGCCCTTACAAGGTCGATTAATTTACCGCGATGAAGTTGTGGAAATTCAGGCGGCTCAGGTGAATGAGGATTTCAGGACGCAATTTCGGGCTGCGATCGCAACTCTCAGCAATACAAGCCCTGCACGCAAGGTTCCCAGTTTTCAAGAATGCCGATTCTGTGACATCTCGACTCAGTATTGTCCGGAGCGGGTAGATGCTCATTCTCCGGAAGACGCTTCAGCGCATCACTTGTTTTGAGCTGCGCCAGTCAGAAAATGATTCTTCTGGCGCAATTGGGTTAGCTGTATTCTTAATGCGCTAGTACTTCAACTGAGGCAAGTTGAGGCTCAAACGCTGCTGTCTTTGCTGGTTCTAGGATGAAGTATCCCTCGATCGCAGCGGCTTCTGGAAGTGCTGCAACTTTTTGTTCAAACTCAGTGGGAGTCAGCTTGTGAGTTACGAGCATATCGTATTGAGCCACATAGCCCTCGAAGACATTACTACGAGCAGCTAGTTTTCTGAGAGATGGAATGATCATGGTTTGTTCTTTTTCCAGTCCAACTCCCACATTCTTGTTTAACCCCGAACCACCGTGAATCACGGGAATCCAACCCTTTGCGTACCAGGTTTCATCCACTTTACGGCGCAAATCGTCAATCCAACCGTAGCGCTTGACCTCTTCATTTGCAAAATCGAGCCAGCTAACTAATTCAGCCACCGTAACGGCATCAACAAAATCGCTCGCTAAGAACCGCTCTGGATACTCACCAATCAAAATGTCCTTGGCAATCCGTCGTCCCTGAGTCTGCCAAAACTGATTCGCTTCTTGGACTTCGTGTTGGGCGACATCGAACATTCCTAACTCAGCCGTACAGCGAATTTGAGCCAGTGCTGTTAGAGCAAAATACTCTTCGTATGCCATCGCTGTCTCAATCGTCTTAGCATTCGACAACAACTCGCGATACCGCATATTGATTTCCGAAAGCGACTGTCGTGAGTTATGCAGAATCGTATGACGATGTTCAGCAGGAGTTTTGTCTAATTTCATTAAGGCATCAAGTGCGGCAAAGAGTCTCGCACGTTCGTTGCTTGCGAGGAAATGCTGAATGTCTTGGATGTCTTTCTGAATACTTTTGAGCTTGTCGTCAATCTTATTCAACTTATTGTTGATTGCGATAAACCCAACGCTGCTGACAGCCAAGCTTAAGCCAGAGAGAAGGGCAGTACCTGCGGCAACCTGAAGCACTTGTTGAGTGGTTTGGGACAGGGTCCCCACTTGAGTTGAGAGTTGTGTGAGTAAGACGGCGTTATTTTGCACAGCATCCTTCAAATCCGCCATTTGCAAACCGTTGACGATGCCTGGAATGAAGCTGAGTCCTGGAACAAAATTTAGAAATTGGGTGGCTGGGAGCAGATGTCGTACAATCTGTCCGGCATGTTCGGTTCCGGCTGCCCACCGAATCACTCCACCATAAATTTTGTATTGCCCCGTCGCTATTCCCGTCCATAAATCTGGTGGAATCATCCGAGTGACTTCCCAGCCTGGAAACACCATAGTCTTACCCTCAAGAAATCGTCAGTGTGGAACATGAAAAATGTTCTTGCAAGTTAGTGTTCCTTGAAGGCTGCGATCGCTAACCCCTTACAAGCTCGAAGCATCCCTGCTCAGGCTGCCCAGTCTCGACACAGGGTTTCGGCTTGTTGAATAACTGTTTGGGTTGCTTTCTCTTGTTTGTCGGGAGGATAGCCATACTTTCTGAGAAGGCGTTTGACGATCGCCCTCAGCTTAGCTCTCACAGTTTCTCGCTCAGTCCAATCAATGCTGACGTTACGGCGAACCGCCTCCACCAGTTCACGGGCAATCGTTCTCAGGGTTTCATCTCCCAGCACTTGTACGGCGCTGTCGTTAACTTCCAAGGCATCGTAGAAGGCAAGTTCGTCTTCGCCGAGTCCCAGATCTTCGCCGCGTCGGTTGGCTTCTCGCATCTCTTCGGCGAGTTTGATCAGTTCTTGGATCACTTGAGCGGACTCGATCGAGCGGTTCTGATAGCGCTTAATGGTGTTCTCCAGCATCTCGGAGAAGTGGCGAGACTGCACGACATTACGGCGCGATCGGGTTCTGATCTCGTCGTTGAGTAGTTTTCGGAGAACTTCGAGTGCTAGGTTCTTTTGAGGCAGGTCACGCACTTCGGCAAGGAACTGGTCGGAGAGGATGGAGATTTCTGGTTTGCTCAGTCCGGCAGTGGCGAAAATGTCGATCACCTGATCCGAGGCAACCGCACGGGTCACGATTTGGCGCACGGCTGCATCCAGTTCGGCTTTACTTTTGCCGCCCTCGACCGTGTGTTTGGAGAGGGTGGCTTTGATTGCCTGGAAGAAGCCCACTTCTTCTCGGATGTCGATCGCTTCCTCTTCGGTGGCGCAGAGAGCGTAGGCTTTGGAGAGTTCGGTTACAGCCTGGATGTAGCGCTGCACGCCGTTATCGGCTTTGAATTCGGGGCGCAGAATCCAGTCGGTGGCTTCACAGAGGGTAGTGAGGCGTTCTGGTGGGGTGCCGGTGAAGAAGCGGGAGTAGTCGTAGCCGTGAAACATTGCCTGGACGATTTCGTACTTCTCCTGCATGAGGGCAACGGCTTCTCCGATCGGAATGCCCGTTTCGCCGCGATCGCCTTCGGTATAGTCTCTCAAGGCATTCTTCAGGTCTTCAGCAATGCCGAGGTAGTCTACGACTAAGCCACCGGGTTTGGAGCCAAAGACGCGATTGACACGGGCGATCGCCTGCATCAGGTTGTGCCCTTTCATCGGCTTATCGATGTACATGGTGTGGAGGCAGGGCGCATCAAAGCCAGTAAGCCACATATCCCGGACGATTACCAGTTTGAGCGGGTCTTGGGGGTCACGCAGACGGTTAGCGATCGCATCTCGTGCTTTTTTGGAGCGGATGTGGGGATGGAAGTTTTCTGGATCGGAGGCGCTACCTGTCATGATGACTTTGACGCTGCCCTGTTTGTCGTCTTCGTGGTGCCAGTCGGGGCGGAGTTGGATGATCTGGTCGTAGAGGTCTACGCAAATGCGGCGACTCATGCAGACGATCATGCCTTTGCCGTCCATTGCAGCGAGGCGGTTCTCAAAGTGGTGGATGATGTCGTTGGCAACCTGAGCTAATCGCTTCTCGGTGCCCACCATTGCTTCAAGCTGTGCCCACTTAGACTTGAGCTTTTCTTTGGTGGACTGCTCCTCGCCTTCTGTGACTTCTTCAAATTCGGGGTCGATATGGGGCTTTTCCGACTCCTCTAGATTGATCTTGGCAAGGCGGGCTTCGTAGAAGATTTTGACGGTGGCTTTGTCGTCTACTGCCCGTTGGATGTCGTAAACGTCGATGTAGTCGCCGAAGATTTGTTTGGTGTTCTTGTCGGTGGCTTCGATCGGAGTGCCAGTGAAGCCGATGAAGGAGGCGTTGGGCAGGGCATCGCGCAGGTATTTGGCGAAACCATAGGCGGTGTAGGCTCCTTCTTCCCCGGTTTCTTTGTCTTTGGTTTTGACGACTCGTGCCGATAGCCCATATTGCGAACGGTGGGCTTCGTCGGCAATGAAGACGATGTTGCGGCGAGGAGAGATAGCTTCGTATTCACCACCGGGTTTCTCTGGGGCAAATTTCTGGATCGTAGTGAAGACGACTCCACCGGAAGCGACGTTGAGCAAGTCTTTGAGGTCAGAGCGGTCTGCTGCCTGGACAGGTTTCTGGCGCAGTAATTCGTGGCATTTGGAGAAGGTGGTGAAAAGCTGCTCGTCGAGGTCGTTGCGATCGGTGAGGACAACCAGGGTGGGGTTTGCCATTGCTGGATGCCGAATGATTTTTCCGGCATAGAATGCCATCGACAGGCTCTTGCCAGATCCCTGGGTATGCCAGATGATGCCAACTTTCTTATCGCCTTCTGGTGCGGTGGCTTTGACGGTTTCGGCAACGGCTTTGTTGACGGCGTGGTATTGGTGGTAGCCTGCCATCTTTTTGATCAGGGTTTCGCCATCGACTTCAAACACGACGAAGTAGCGGATCAGGTCGAGGAAGCGGGATGGCTCAAACACGCCACGAATCATGACTTCGAGTTCGGGCATTCCTTTAGGGGCAAGGTCGGCTCCGTCAATAGTGCGCCACGGCATGAAGCGATCGCGATCGGCGGTGAGAGAACCGAGACGAGCTTCTCGACCGTCGGAGATGAGCAGCACTTCGTTGGTGGTGAAGAGGCTAGGAATGTTGCGTTTGTAGGTCTGGAGTTGGTTAAAGGCTTTGTCGGTGTCGGCGTTTTCGTCTGCGGCGTTTTTGAGTTCGATGACGGCGAGGGGGAGTCCGTTGACAAAGACCACCACATCAGGGCGATGGTTTTTCTGGTTTTCAATGACAGTGAACTGGTTGACGACGAGCCAGTCGTTATGGTCAGGATTTTTCCAATCGATCAGCCATACCTGGTCATGTTGAGTGCGTCCATCTGCGCCAGGGTAGGAAACGGGAACGCCTTCGGTCAGGAGTCGATGGAAGCGTTGGTTGTTGTTGTAGAGGTTTTGAGTTTCGGGGCGGAGGACTTGCTGAATTGCCGATTGGATTTCGTCGGGTGGGACTTGAGGGTTGAGTCGAACCAGGGCGGAGCGGAGGCGATCGACCAGCACGACATCGGCATGGCTATTGCGCTCTGCTCCAGGTTCACCAGGGGCAATATCAGAACCACCCAGAACGGTATAGCCTAACTGCCCAAAGTAATAGAGAGCAGCTTCTTCAACTTCTGATTCTGTAAATTTAATACCCATGCTCTTCTATTTTTATTGATATTGACCATTGAGTTTCTTACACCCTTAATCAATAGATATGTCAGTAACATCATAAGTAGGATTAAAGAATTCCTCTACGAAACGTTTTGCATTTTCTTGTGCTGTTCTACTAGGAGAAAAGAAGAGATTATCTTCAGGATCCTTACTTGGATCGCTGTCATTGGATATGAAACTTAAATCTAGTCTGTTCACTGTCTCATCAGCATAATGAGATATACCAGTTTTAGAAGTAGTTTCTAGGAAAACAACACCGTTATGCTGAACAATACGAACTGAAATAATATCAGGGCGTATGCAATTAGGATATTTACCATTTAAATCAGGTAATATATCTTGCGAGTAAGAATAGTCATTTTTATACTGAGTAATAAACTCTGTAACTTTTTCGAGTCGATCGGCGAGAGTAGACAAATACTTATCATTAAACTGGCTTGATCCTCCATGCGCAAGAACATTTCTAATTTCTCGGCTTTGTTCGACGAGTTTAATATGTTCTTTAGAAATCTGATCGCATCGGAGCAGAAATAATTTCCAAGCTCTTGTAAAAGAGAGCGCTTTCTTTTCCCCTAAAATCCCCATTGAATGTAGCGATAAGGTTAAAGCTTTCTCAAACCCAATAAATGATTGAAGAAAAATCATTCGACCTGGAATTTCTTCTCTCTGATTGCAGTTTACCGGAACTGGAGGTGGCACTTCTATTTTTAGCAGAATCTCCGCATCTGCATTAAAGAGTTTTGAGAAAACCCAAAGAGCAGCTTTTCTTATACCATTAATGCTACGTTCTTCGGGTACCATTCCATTGCCTGAATGATATAACTCATTCCTAAGTTGGTGATACCAAATAATTTCATCTCTTGTTATTTCGATAGCTTCATTAAGGGTTAAAATAAAGTCTTCAAAAAATTCTAGTTTAGTATGGTAATTGGCAAGCCATTTTTCAATTTGTTGCCTAGAATATTGAATCCCCTGTCTTTGTGAAGGATGAAGTTGTAAAAAAGTAGTAATAGAGGCTTCGATCGAATTATCGAATCCAATAAGTGCAATACGTTTATCAAAATCGCCGCCACCCTTACGATGCCCTTCTGCATGAACAATGAGTTCAAAGGGACCATAAGCCCAAGGTTTTAGATTGCTCATGTTACCGCCTCCACAACCTTTTTGGCATCCTTGATGCGGATTCCGCCGGATAGCAGTTTTGGAAGGAGTTCATCACGAACCTTTGTCAGAGAAAACGATTCCAGTTCGTTTGAGAGGAATTTTGCAAATATTGGTTCTACCATAAGGTGATATCTAGCTCGGAGTTCTGCTGGTGCAAGTAAAACAGGGAGAACTGAGAAATGACCTTTATTGAGATTTGCAAAAACAGAACCACCGCTACCACGTGCTTTGATTTCGTCCGCTACTTCGCGTAAGACAAAGTAGTAGTAGAAAGCTGTGTCAGCCTCGTATGGGATGACACTATTGATTTGCTGATTTGTCTGAGATGGGTGCGTTGTCATCACAACTAGCCCTGGGGTTGCAATGCAACTTACACAAATTGAGTAAGGTGGTAAAGTTTTATTCGCCTGAGTTTTAGCCCCCTTACTTGACAAATACTTATTAGTTTTAATGGAAAAGATTTTTCCATGCATATCTGGAATAGTTATGAAGGGTATGTCAGCACCGTAGTTTTCGGCATCTTGTGTGGATGGAGTTTTACCACATATGACGTGACCTATATCTTGGACTGTTCCAACTACCCAGCCCTTCGGGATCTTACCGATCGCTGAATCCTCAAACTCATTAGGAAACAGAGCCGCCGTTTCCGCATCCATGCCTGCGGGCTGTCGTCCATCCATTTTTGCGCGGACGGGATCGAAGTCGATAAACCAGGATTTGAAGAGGGCACGCGCGATCTCTTCGAGCGTTTGGTTCATCTGCCGGTTGAGTTCGATTTTGTCGTCGAGGGTGCCGAGAATGTGAGCGATCGCCTTCTGCTCATTAAGTGGTGGAAGAGGTACAGGAAAATCTCGAAGTTGAGTTAGGTTGAATCCAGGAATTGTGCTACCAACTGAATGTCTTTGGATTAACTCCTGGGCTAGAGGCGATAAGAAGTAATAGCACAGGAATTTAACATCAGCTTTCTGCGGATCTGGAGTCAATTTCATCAAATTCTGCGACAGGATATATCTCGAAAACTTCGCGTTTTTCGGAATCAGACTAACCTGCCCAATTGAAGCTCCACGTTGCATAAAAACTAGATCACCTGGATGTGCAGTATTTTGTTGGAGCGAGGCTGCTTTCTCTTCTGAGACAAAGACAAAGTCAAAATCTTGGAATACGCGAGATCCAAGAACGAGATTCCCACCACGAATAACAGGCACACCAGGGTATTCAACATAGTCTTGACGCACTAGATTTGAACCAAAAGGTCCACCGACACAGGAGTGTTTACCTGGAGCAGCTAGTTTTCCTGCTTTGACAACATCCCACCTATCCGGTAAGTTCTCAAGCATAAAACCCTAACCGCTCTAAGTTTTCTCGAATTTCTTTCTCCAATCGAGCCGATTCCTTAAACTGTTCCTCCAACTCTGCAGTCAACCGCTGCATCTTCTCCTCAAAAGGTTCATCCTCATCCTCCGCTTCCTCTGCTCCTACATAGCGCCCTGGAGTCAGCACATACCCATGCGACTTAATATCCTCCAATGTCGCACTCTTACAAAACCCTGGTATATCTGCATAGGTGCCAGCCTCCGGCTCCCCACGCCACGCATGGTAGGTTGCCGCAATACGGGCAATCTCCTCTTCCGTCAATTCTCGGTGCGTTCGATCGACCAGATACCCCATCTTCCGGGCATCAATAAACAGCGTCTCACCCCGGCGATCGCGCAAGGTAGTAAAGCCCTTCGACCCCACCATTCCCTTCTTATTGCGCGTCACAAACCACAAACACGCTGGAATCTGCGTCGTGTAAAACAACTGCCCCGGCAGCGCAATCATGCAATCTACCAGATCCGCCTCCACGATCGCCCTGCGAATCTCCCCTTCCCCCGACTGGTTAGAACTCATCGAGCCATTCGCCAACACAAACCCCGCAATCCCATTTGGCGCGAGGTGATGGATCATGTGCTGCACCCAGCCATAGTTGGCGTTCCCCTTCGGGGGCGTGCCATGCTGCCAGCGCACATCATCGGAGAGCGAATTATTCCACCAATCGCTGATGTTAAACGGTGGATTTGCCAGAATGTAATCCGCCTTCAAGTCCTTGTGTAGGTCATTGGTGAAACTGTCCGCTTGGCGATCGCCGATATTGCCATCAATCCCCCGAATTGCAAGATTCATCAAACACAAGCGGCGCGTTGTCGGGTTCGACTCCTGCCCATAAATGGCAATATCGCCCTTGCGTCCGCCATGCGCCTCAACAAATTTCTCCGACTGCACAAACATCCCACCCGACCCGCAGCAGGGGTCATAAATTCGCCCCTTGTACGGCTCAATCATCTCCACCAGCAGCTTCACGACCGACTGCGGCGTATAGAATTCCCCCCCGCCCTTGCCTTCCTTCTCGGCAAACTGCCCCAGGAAATACTCATACACCCGCCCCAGAATATCCTTTGATCGACTAGCAGCATCCCCTAACCCAATCTTGCTGATCAGGTCAATCAGTTCTCCCAACCGCTGCTTATCCAGATCCGGTCGAGCATACTGAATCGGCAACACGCCCTTGAGTCGTGGGTTCTCCTTCTCGATCGCCAGCATCGCCTCATCAATCAGCTTCCCGATCGTCGGTTGCTTCGCGTTCGCCTGAATATGCGACCACCGCGCCTCCTTCGGCACCCAAAAGACATTCATCCCCAGATACTCATCTCGATCCTCCGGGTCGGTATAGTCCGTCTCCTGCCGCGCCTCCAAATCATCGTAGAGTTCCTGAAAGGCATCAGAAATGTACTTGAGAAAAATCAGCCCCAAAGCGACGTGCTTATATTCAGCAGCATCCATGTGACCGCGCATCTTATCTGCCGCAGCCCACAGCGTTTACTCAAACCCTAGATTTGCGCCGTTGCCATTTTTACCGTTCGTTTCTTTAGTTCGCGATCTTGCCATACCCACAGCCTGCGATGCTCATCGACTGGCTTCGCCTCGTTGTTCAGCAGAAGCCAGCAGAGAGATTATAGTCGTCCCGAAGCCGAATTCAACGCTTTTGACAGATTGCCCCATCCAGTCATTTCTACGCTGAGGCGTAAGATATCAGGTTTTCGGCGTGTCATTGAAGCCAGTTCAAGCTTTCAGCGTTTTCAAGTCTGCCATGACGGAATTCATCCCCAACTCCAGCGCCAAATTATAAATCTGGTGGCTTTCATTCTCAGAGATCGGCTCCGGCAAGTGCTTGATCTTGAATAGATATTCTGGGTCGGAATACTTCACAGATTTCGACTCAAACAAATGCTTCCACCAGATGCCGCGATCGGTAAAAGCAATGCCATCCTTGCCGTTATCCCACAGGCTCATATCGACGATCGCAAGAATCCTTTCATCGCGATCCACAGGCGCAAAGTCAAACAGAACATTCGCCAATTTATCTAGTGGAATCTCTGGAGCAATATAAGCCTCGTTAAATTCTTGCCGATAACCACTGAGGTATTGCTGAAACGTGGCAATGAGCGGATGCTCGGACTGATCCAGGACGGTGTACAGCAGCGGTTCGGTCTGACGAAGCATTTTCGGCATCGCATCCTGGCTCTCGAGAAACTGCCAAACCCCTAATCCCACACCAAATGCCACTAAAGCTGCACCACCCGTCATCACGCCGATGCCACCCATTGCTGCCATTGCAGTACTAATCGCAGCAGCACCTGATAAACTTCCTGCCGCCCCAAAGGTACTCACCGCTGCCCAAGCCGCACCAACCGCAGCAGCACTCGCAACAGTTCCCGTTGTAGCTGCGATTCCCAAGTTCATCAATTCAGTGCCATCTAGATTTGCAACCAAACTAATTGAAACCAATGCGGCTGCACCCACCAATGCCGCTCCCCCAGTTGCGACCGCTAATCCGCCGAGCATCCCCAGTCCACCTGCTGCCACTGATCCACCACCATGGGTTGCCAGTGTTGCGTTTGTGGCTGCTGCTCCCGTAAGCGAGCTGATTGCAGTTCCCGTACCTGCTGTCACTCCTGTCGCACCCAGCGCCTGTGTTAATGTCGGAACAAAGTTCGCCGCCAGTTTCGTTGCCTGCTTCCCAGTCTTGAGATACTTCTGTAAATCCGCCTCAACCGCACCTTCGTCTTTCTCAAAAAACTGATTACGAGCTAACCGATAAATCGTCTTGCATTCCGGTGAAATGTCCGAAAAATAGACAAGTGAATCTAGCGATCCAAGCGTATACTCATCCTCAACGGTTTGCCCTAAACGCGCCTGGTTTACACCGTCAGATATTTCTGCTGAGCCTCTCCTACATAATCACTCCGTCGAATCAGCGCCATAATCACCTCATCCACGGTGAAGGCTCTCGTCTGAGCACTGGCGATCGCATACCGCTGTTTCAAGGCAAGTGGCAGTTGAGCGTTTTGGACGATCGCGTCTACTGCGGTTAGATCAGCAAAATCGTCAGGACTGGGCAGTGATTCATTTGCCCGCACATATTGATAAATTCCCTTTAAGCGTAGCTTCTTCTCATCCGGTAAGTCTGAAGCTGCGACAGCTGCTTCAAGTTGGTTCTGTAGGGCAATTAAGCGTGAATTTTGGCTGGCAATGCGATAGCGCTCTCGGATGACCTGACCATTAGGATCTTTCCCAAGTTCTGGTGAGCCGCCCACGACAATATCTAGAATGTCCTGAGCGTGAGTATCCGTTACCCAATTTCCTGCCTTGATTTGAGCATAAGCAGCCTGACAACGATCGCGGGTTCCCGCCCTCAAAGAAGCGGATGTCAGGGCAGCACTGATTGCGGTATCGAAGTCGATTGATGAGTCATAAAGTGTATGCACAACAACGGTAGCATTGCGTCCATTCAAAGCCGCCTGTTTGACCATTAATTTGGCTCCCTCACTACAGCCAGCCGGAATCTTAAGAGACTCTGTCTGACCGGACTTAAACGTTACCCTTTGCTGCCCACCCTTCTGGGCAAGTTTGTCCCCAATAAAAATATGATAGAGTTCGGTCCTTGAGATTTCTGAATTAGCAGGGGCGCTCTCTGCAAGAGCAGCTTCGGGAAGGAGCATTTCCCTGCCCAAAATACCGATCGTACCCGCAAGCAAAAGCTGGATAAATTGACGACGATCAAGACTCAACGAAGTGTTAGGCGGTTGATGCACCATAGTTATGGGACAGAATTGACAGTCCTTGCAGAGAGTGCCCATCTGCTGTCAAGAAAGCACTAAATTTCACTGCAAATTGGTTTCTAATTTCACCCATGACAACGCATTTCAAACTGAAGGTGTGTCCCAACTAGTCTCGTCCAACTGCTCAGGGTCGAACTTCTTAGATGCTGTTCTTCGGTTTTGTCTCACTCAATCGTTCAGATCAGCATTCAGCAAGAAGTACTAGCTGCCTGCGATCGCTGTACTCAATTGGCTTTCTTGCTTCTCTCCTGATATTTCACCATCGCCGTAAAGCGCATCCCACAGTGATGACATCTCCCATCTGTCCATAATGCTGGAATCTGGAAGGGACGTTTACAACTGGGGCATCGCTCCAACAAGCGCAAGTTGTGACGTGTGCAAACTGCAACTACGTCCTTGTGCTGCCACACCATCCGATGACAGGGTACTTCAGCATAACAGGCTCCACACAGCCGAATGGGGCGAGGCTGCAATGTCATTCCCTGGTGAGGCAACATCGCTTGAAAGCGCGAGGGATCTAGATCGATGAGGCGGGCAATCGCGCCCAACTCCTCATCCGTTGGAACTGGATTGAAATAGAGCTTCTCCCACCGAGCAGTAACCGCTCCAATCCCTGCCGCTTGCCCTAACGAATAAGCCGAAGGCAGACGATTCGCCTTGAATCGTCTCAAACGTCCCAGATAGTGACTAATACTCTCATGCTCCAAGGGTTCCACATAGCCAAGTCGAGGCACATTCTCGTCAGGCTGACTCATGGCGGACTCTCTTTGTGAAGAATATCGATTTAGCCCTCACTCTACTTAGGATTCCTCCTTGCTTCTGGGGGAATGTATCGTGCTCCATAGCGGTTAGCAATATTTTGCAAAATCCTTTCATCAACCTTGCCGTGTCCCTTCTTAAGGGAATGCAAAACCGCCTTCGTCAAAATCTTAATCAAACTTCCCATCTAAGCTTGGGTGCTGGCTGCCAAAATTTCAAAAAGGGTGCCCTCTGCCAAGTTAGAAGCTTGCGGAAGTGCCAGAATATCCAACTCGATCGTCCTTAAAGTCTTCTGGAAGTCTTCATAGTCCAGTCGATCAAATTCAAACAGCGTGGGAAAGCAGGTCAACAAATCGAAATTTTGCAAGCTGTTGTCGAGGTCTTGACTGCCGATGAGAACGATCGGCACACCTGACTCTTCATACAGCTGTTTCAGGTCGATCAATGCTTCCCGTTGCAGATTATCGGCATTATCAATCAGCAGAAGCTCAATTCCGAAGAGTTCAAGGCATCCAGCTAATCGAGCCCGTAAGTCTTGTCGTTTTCCCCGTGGAGCCGCGTGGTTGATGTCCCTGAGAATTTGCGAAAAGAGCCGTTTAGAACTGGAATTTGACCAGGCTTTCACATAGGAGACCCGTTTTCTATCCTCTTCTCGGTAGTGCCTGGAAGACCGACTCTTGCCAACCTCCCTCGGTCCAATCACCCGGCCACACTGTTTCAGCAATCGCAATTCGTCCAACCAACGGAAACATTGTGAGGCGCGATCTGTCGGAATAAAAGCGGTCTGAAACAGCTCCTCGATCGCTGCCGTTTTGATCAGCACATCAGTTAAATCAAGCTGAGTTGCGAGAATCTCTACCGGAACTTGGGTTGCAAGCTGGGATTGTGCCATATCCTACCAAATCCTCTTCAGTGTTTGATTTTTGGGAACTACAATAGGGTGTCGTTCTTCGGATGGAGAGTTAGAAATATCAGGTTCAACGGGTTGTGGAGCAGGAACCCCCATCTCCGGTTCCTTCTGCTCAGAAGACACCCTTTCTGGCAACAGTTCCATCGATTCAACTGGGCTGACAGATTTGCCTGCCCGTTCTTGCCGTAATTCGACGATTTTCGAGTTCTGCTTGCTTTTGTCACGCAGTTTTTTCTGCTCGGCTCGTTGTCGCTCTTTCTTCTCCTGCTTACGCTGCTCGACAAGTTTTTGCCGCTGATCCGGCGCTAAGAGCCCACCATAGTTGGAATGTTCCCGCTTGGCAGTGCTTCGCAGTTTGTTCAGTTGTTTTAGCTCCTCCAGGCTCAAATCTTGCCTGTCCATATTGATGGCATGAGCATAGCCGATAAACTCTTCTACCTCATCATCATCCGTTGTTTGACGATAGACATACAAGGTCAAAATGTGGTCGGGGTCGTACCTTAAGGTCACATACTCGCCCTGTAGGGTTCGTAGCTCTTCACAGCGGTAAGTCAGATTTTCAAAGTACATCGACCCATGCGCCTGCACCACACGTTGCTCCGCTTTCATCAAGCAGAGGTCTAAGTCGCGTTCATTCAACGGTTCAGGCAGTTTCTTACCCATGCCCTTCAACCAGCGTTCAAGACGAGTATCGCGTGGGTCTTTCGGATAAGGCTCATGATTATAGTCGCGAAAGAAGTACACGGCTAATATCTGGTCGAGATCCTCAAAAGTGAGACAGGCTTCCTTTTCTGCCCGTTCTGCCCCGCCCTCCTCCTTGGAGATGTAGCCCGGCAGGGGAGCCAAAACCTTAGTATTGATCGTACCGAAGAGCCGCTCGACAATACCCCCCTGAATCGGACGATCCCGCAGTTCACACTGAAATCCCAACTTTTTCCCAATGGATTGAATAAGTTTGGACCAACTCAAATCCTTACCACCATCGGTGAAGAAGTACTGGAGCGGTGCGCCATAAATATTCGACTCATTCAAAACTTTCTCAAGGTCATACTCGGGTGGGTACTGCTTGGGCAAGATTGCATGTCTGAGCGCCAGTGCGACTTCATGCGCTCCCGGCTGTTTGTGCCACAAATGATAGCCAATGACACAACCTGAGAAGGTATCAACAACGGCAGTGATCCAGGGTCGCCATGCTAGAAGCTTGCCCTCCTTATCAACAATCCGAATATCGAGCTTAGTGTGATCGCACTGGACAATTTGATTACTGAAGTCTGCTTTGAGCAATTTCCCATCCCGCGTTTCCACCGCTAGCCAAGACCCCGCACCGGGATTACGGATTTTTTGTTTCCGTTTTTGGCGTTCAACTAGGGGTTTTAGAATTCGATAAACGGTAGCTGGGTGGGGATAATCGCCTTCTTCATGCCGCAGGTCAATCACCGCATGTCGCTGGACTTCACGCACGATATCGGCAGGTTTGAGCGGATGCTTATCCTTCAAGCTTTGCTCGTAAACTTTACGGATATAGTCTACCCAATACTCATGGATTTGCAAAATTGCATAAACTTCGGCAGGTGATTCTCACGTAACTTCGGCACCCGATTCTCAGTTATCTTCGGCAGGTAATTCTCATCGAACTTCGGCACCACGCTTTACACTGCGGTCACTGTTGACCTGAAGGTGTAAACGACGTGAGCAAAGGAACGCAACAAGGAGAGTTACTGTCGATGGACAAGTTTCGCGAGATCATCCGTCTGCATGAGATGGGGTATAGCCAATGTTCGATTGCACAAAGTTGTGCGGTTGCCCGGTCAACAGTACAAGATTACATTCGTCGAGCAACGGCAAAAGGATTAAGCTATGAACAAATTCAACAATTGAGTGATAGTGAAGCGAAAGAACAATTAGGCAAAGGAAAACGCAAAGCCAAAGAACAGCCAGAGACAATTGATTTTACAACGCTAGAGATAGAACGGCAACGCAAAGGAGTGACACTCGCGCTCTTGTGGCAGGAAGGCATCGACAAACAACAATGGCAATGCAGCTATGGTACATTCTGTCGGCGCTACAACAAATGGAAAATCCGCCAGCAATTGACGATGCGACAAGTCTACAAAGCAGGCGAGAAGCTATTTGTAGACTATTGTGGTCCGACCGTTGAGGTGATTCATCCAGAGACTCACGCGGTGACGAAAGCCCAAATCTTTGTTGCCTGTTGGGGTGCCTCGAACTACACCTATGCCGAAGCGACACCGAGTCAAGAATTGCCGCACTGGATTGGTGCCCATCAACGCGCCTTACAGTTTTTTGGGGGTGTACCAGAGTGTATTGTCCCGGATAATCTCAAATCCGGCGTGACCGACCCTTGCCGCTATGAACCCGGAATCAACCGCAGCTACGAAGAGTTCGCTCGGCACTTCAATCTGGTCATTCTCCCTGCTCGTCCGAACAAGCCCAAGGATAAAGCGAAAGTCGAAAAAGCCGTTCAAGAAGTCGAACGACAAATTCTTGCCCCGTTACGCTATGAACGCTTCACCAGTTTTACGGATTTGAATGCAGCGATTCGGGTGCGGTTGCAGCATCTCAATGACCGGGTGATGAGCGGCTATGGAGTCTCCCATCGCGTTCTGTTTGAGCAAGTGGACAAACCTGCCCTCAAACCGTTACCGGGTCAGCCGTTTGTGTTTGCCCGCTGGAAAACTGCCAGGGTGAATCTTGACTATCATCTCGAAGTTGAAAAGCACTACTATTCAGTGCCTTACTGGTATGTGCAACGAGAAGTGCAAGTCAAGATTTCAGAGCATCTGATTGAGGTGTTTCATGATCATCAGCGGATTGCAGTTCACGAACGCTCACGTGTGCAATATCGTCACACCACGGTCGCTGACCATATGCCCCCAGAGCATTGGGCATACAAACGTCAATCAAAAGAGCGCTTTCTGGCTTGGGCAGATCAGATCGGGAGCCACACGCGCACTCAGGTCGAAGCCATCTTCAATGCGAAAGCG
>NZ_JAMPLL010000026.1:0-49288 GCF_039962495.1 Leptolyngbya sp. AS-A5
CGTTCTGTAAATTAATGTAACAGTATCGTTACAAATAGTCAACAAAATCAGATTTTTCTGATATAGAGATTCGTTCTCCCTGTGATAAGCGTTGCTGACCTGTCTTGAGAGAGTATTTTCCTGATTTGTAATCTGTTCCTTGCAATCGCCCTTCACCGCTAGGGCACTTTGACAGCAGTTTTGTACCACTTCATGCTATCGATTTATGAGCAATCCAATCAGGGCGAAAAAACGCGGGCACGTTCCGTGAGTCGGAGGCAACGCGCATTCTGAAAATTCTCACCGAAACCAATGGACTCACTTGCAACGAATTGGTTGAACGCTCCGGTCTCACCTATGAGCAAGTCAGACGACAAACCCGAAACCTCAGCATCTCAGGCGCGATCGAGTCTCGTTTGGTCGATCAAGAGCGGCGTTATTTCATCAAACAAGTGAAGGTGAATTCCTCGACGGCAATTTTCCTATTGGCACTACTCATGGTCTGGATGCCAGTTCTGACTGCTCCAGTTGGTGAGGATGATGTTAGGAATAATCGGCAGAATCTGACAAGTTCTTGATAGATAAGCCGAATTCGGTAGTCCTAAACAGGTAAGGATGCGTTGTAGGGATGAATGAAGTACCAGATCGCTCCAACATGATTGTCCACTTTCTTCGAGAACGACAAGGTTTTTCGCACCAGACGCGAGATTCTTTGGCGCAGGGTGCAGTTGAATCGTTCAATCCGGTTGGTCAAACCACTCTCCTTGCCAACTGCCCGATGCCGTTTACTGGGTAAGACTGCTGCATAAGCTGCCCAGAAGTCGGTATAGCAGATGGCACATTGCCGGTAGACTGGAGGCAAGGATTGCCACAAGGCTTTGGCTCCCGCTTCTGAACGGTTTCCGTTATGCACCCCACAATTTCCCGTGTCTTTGCATCTATCGCTAACCACACCCACTGCTTGTTCCCTTTGTGGTCAACGAACGACCACAACTCATCGCCTGGATCGTTAATCGCCCCTTTTTTTAGCGCTCACGCTCACTCGTCGAGGCACAGCAGCGTATTTGGTGTTCACGTAGCGTTGCAGCCATAGTTCAGAAACCCCGGTGCCTCTCGCAATTCCTGCCAATGACAAACGCTCTAACAGCAGCTTATCAATCAAGTCTTTGGTCGCCTGGTCAATCAGTTTGTTCTGCGGGTCTTGCACAAACTGTCGTCCACAGTTCCGACAGCGATAGTTCTGTTTGCCGGTATGGATTCTGCCATTTTTGACCGTGTGTTTTGACTCGCAAGTGGGACAAGAAAGCATGACTGCGACACCAGGAAACCCTAAACATCGGCTTTCATTCTATCCTTACTTGTTTAGGACTACCCGATCGCAGATGGCACGAATTAAATTAATGGTGCTTGGGGCGAGAGAGGAGTGATGCCGGAAGTAGGGACTATAAGACATATTCAAATTCGCACTCTCAAAAAGTCCACTGCATCGGAATGAGGCTACTTATTGGTGGGTTGCATTGGCTATCTGCATCCGATGAGTGGGCTGATTAGACTACTTTACAAACTTCATCAAAATGGTGTTGGGCAGGAGACTACTACGTCGTCAACCTGAACCCATGAATCTTTTCCATTGCCCCAAAGACCAACATAGAAAAGAACTTTACTGTTTGA
Source organism: Leptolyngbya sp. AS-A5 (assembly GCF_039962495.1). Taxonomy (NCBI): domain Bacteria; kingdom Bacillati; phylum Cyanobacteriota; class Cyanophyceae; order Leptolyngbyales; family Leptolyngbyaceae; genus Leptolyngbya; species Leptolyngbya sp. AS-A5. Next base: position 1,651 of record NZ_JAMPLL010000026.1, read on the forward strand.
ACCGGAGTTGAAGTTGAAGGTATAGCGATTGTAGCCTCTGTTTTGAGGATTGGGAGAACCTGCACCAACTAACTTAACCTCATTAATTACAGTGCCTACACTACCATCTCTGTTGAGGCGGCGTACCGACATATAACCATCAGTTAGAGTGTTGGATTTTCTCAACCATGCAGCTACAGTACATTCACTGTTTGGTTCAACGTTGACGCAGTTGTTAACGGCATTCCATCCTGACGTATTACGCACCCATCCGTTACCCTTTCCACTGTGTTCAAGACCCTTACCATAATCAAGTCCAGCACCACCAGCAAACCACCAGCTCTCTCTTGGGCTTTCAAAGTCAAACCCAGTTTGACGAATTCCTGCAAGTGCAACTGTTGGAATAGTAACAGTAACTGCACATAGTAATCCAAGCAGCACCTTTAATGTTATGGATGGTTTCATTATTGGCTCTTCATTATTGGCTCCATGTGAACTAAAGCAATCAAGACCTGAATAGCTCTATTTTGGGAGTTTAAGTCAACTTCTGACATTACCCACACAGGTACTTTCCTTCTAAGTAACACATAAAATAGTACAGAACCAGAAAGTCAAAACCGATTAAGGAGCGATCGCACCATCACCCTCGCAACCTCCCACTTCAACCGATGAATGATCCAACCAAATTGAACCCTCTCCCATCCTCGCAAATTTGGATCACTCCACACCGATCGCCAAAATTGCTATCCCAACGGTAAAAGCTGCGTTCCCAATCATTGCTCGGTGAACGGCTGCAGCTTATGTTGATGAACTGCCTGCAATCTGACTTTCTGAAGCAGCGATCACAAAGTTATCCGCGCCAGATGCAACACGATCACATCAGGACAGTACACCACTCACCCCCCAGCCGCCGTTAACCGTTGCCCCCATTCTCGATCGCCCAACGAAAGCAAATCTTCTCGAAACCCGCCAACAGAATCTAATCGCAGTTATGATTTAAGACACAGGCAATGTAACCAATCGATGTCAGCCAGATCCTACATGATTCGCTCTATGCAGCCCGAAGAAGTCCAGCTTGCGATCAAGTGGGCAGCCGTAGAAGGCTGGAATCCGGGCTTACATGACGCAGACTGCTTTTTTGCTGCGGACTCAACAGGTTTTTTAGTCGGATTACTCGACGATGAGCCGATTGCAACAATCTCGGCAACAAAGTACGGCAATTCTTTTGGGTTTATTGGCTTCTACATTGTGAAACCAGAGTATCGAAATCAAGGCTTCGGGATTCAGATTTGGAATGAAGCCCTAGAGCGATTGCAGGGTCGAACAGTTGGGCTAGATGGTGTCGTAGCACAACAACAGAACTACCAACGCTCAGGGTTCCAGCTTGCACATCGAAATATTCGCTATGGCGGAATCGGTGGAGGCAGCGTTTTACAGGATTCAAACCTAGTTGAATTGTCTCAAGTGCCATTTGATCAGGTCATTGCTTACGATCACGCTTTCTTTCCCGACGATCGCAGCGCTTTCTTACAACGATGGATTACTCAACCGGAAAGCGTTGCTCTTGGATATTGGCGGGATGCACAGCTTGAGGGCTACGGTGTGTTGAGAAAGTGCCGTTCTGGGTACAAGGTTGGTCCATTGTTTGCTGATGACTGCGGGATTGCAGAAATATTGTTCTTAGCATTGAAAGCAAAGACAGCGATCGGTGCACCAATTTACCTGGATGTACCTGAGATCAATCAGGCGGCAGTCAGTTTAGCGGAACAGCAGGGAATGACACCTGTATTCGAGACAGCCCGGATGTATTCGGGTGAGGCTCCTGTATTTCCAAGCGATCGCTGGTTTGGAGTCACGTCATTTGAACTTGGCTGAAGGTTTGAATCATTCCAACAGATAAAAAAGAAGCCAAAGCCCTCATGATACTAACTTTAAAAATTTCCTAGAATTGTCCGTGAACTGTTTGCTATCAATCATTTCTGGGTTATTTCTGCGGATTAATACCTAAGGCTTTACAACTGCGATTACTGATTTCCCCATTTTGGAGTGTTGTTTTGCATAGCCTTGCTTTATCTAGGTCTAATAGCTTGCGTCTTTAAGGTTTGCTCTTACCAAATTAGTGCGGCTCAAATTTGCTCCCGTCAAATCAGCTTCGCTCAAGTCCGCTTTTGCCAGTTTGGCTTCACTCAAGTCTGCTTCTATCAGTTTAGCCTTACTCAAATTTGCTCCTCTCAGATCAGCTTTACCTAGGTGTGCTTCGCCTAGCAGCGATCCACTCAAGGTTGCTCCACGCAGCAAAGCCTTACTTAAGTTTGCTCCACTCAGAGCAACATGGCTCAAATCTACTTCGTTGAGATAAGCATTTTGCAGTATGCCTACTCCCTTTTCAGGAGTTAGAAGATCTAAGGAGCGTAAAGACCCAATGAGCAACTTCTGTCTCTCTGTATCTAATCCTCGTAAGGCAGTGGCGGTTCGGGCTTGAGCAAGGATGATTGCTCAACTGGCTCATTCTGAAAGCAACCCGGCAGCGATTCGCGCGAGGGGCAACGATACAGCGATCTTAACTATCACCCCCGCGATCGCCCACCTCATCCGATGAATTACCGAGACAAGAGCAATTTCCCTGGATCGAATCGCAGTTAGACTCTTTCCCTTGAGCCTCAAAAGTTGATGGCTCTTAGTAAAGATTGAATTCGTTGTTCTAACCTTTAAACGTTTATTGCTAAACTTTCTGCACTGGACAGTGGAGCGTGCCGCTAATGAACATCTCAATTCGGCTCCTTCAAGAAAATGAGCTACCCACAGCAGACCATATTTTCCGACTCGCCTTTGGCACTTTTATCGGATTGCCTCAGCCCACCGATTTTGGGGGTGATGCAAACTATATTCAGCCACGCTGGAGAATTGACTCGACAGCGGCATTTGCGGCCGAAATGGATGGGAAACTGGTCGGTTCCAATATCGCTGCTTGTTGGGGGAGTGTCGGTACATTTGGTCCGCTCAGTGTTCACCCTGACTTTTGGGGCCAAGAGATTGCTCAACGTCTCATCGAACCTGTGATCACTCAATTTGCTGAGTGGGAGACACAACAGGCTAGATTATTTACCTTTCCCAATAGCCCAAAGCATCATGCTCTTTACCAGAAGTTTGGGTTTTACCCCCGCTTTCTGACCTTCATTATGGCAAAACCCATTCAGATCGTTCAGCAAGACTTACCAGGAGTAAAGTACTCTGAACTGGGTTCACAGCAGCAATCTGATTGTCTCAAGGAGTGCGCCAAACTCACGGATGCGATTTATTCAGGGCTAGATTTATCGCGTGAGATTGAAGCGGTTCATACTCAAAATCTAGGTGATACTGTTTTGCTGTGGGATGAAACAGGTCTAACAGGATTCGCGATTTGTCATTGTGGTGCAGGCAGCGAAGCAGGCCGCGATGTCTGCTATGTCAAGTTTGGAGCAGTGCGCCCAGGAGCGAAAGCTGGAGAACAGTTTGAACATTTACTGACGCTATGTGAAGTATACGGAGCGACTCAAAAAATGCTACGTCTCATGGCTGGCGTGAATACGAGCCACGAGGCAGCTTATAGCAGAATGATTGCTCGACAGTTTCGCGCTGAGATCGTCGGAGTTGTAATGCACAAGCCAAACGAACCTGGATACAATCGACCAGATGTTTTTGTACTAGACGATTGGCGCTAATGAAGATGGGTGTAGTGATTAAGCGAAAGTAAGAATTTCTACTTTTTGGATGGTGGCTGAAAGAACATCTTTTAGTGGGCTGATCGACATTTAGATTGATAGCCTATTCCTTTTGTCCGTAGGAGTTGCCATGGCTAGCTTATGCAAACCGAAAGTCGATCAGCTTACGCTTTAATCATCAGTTTATAAGGTAAAAGCTTTTAATATTCTTTGGAGAATTTTCGTTCTGCTCTTCATTTTCTGGATTGCAGGATTCGCGCTTCACATTGCAGGTGGATTGATTGATCTATTGTTAGTTCTAGCGATCTCTATAGCAATCTACAATTTCGCAATGAGTCGTGATGCGCGTCAATAGAACTGCACTACGTCTAGATGCTTCTGTACTTATAGTATTTCAGCACGGACGGAACTGGAAGCATCTTCCTCTTGAAATGAGTAGAAGGACTCGATTCAGCAAAGAGACTCGTCACAATTGAGTTTTGCTGAGATAAACTCCTTGCTTGACCTCACCATTGGGAAGCGATCGCACTTACAAGCAGACCACTGATCAAAATGATACTCAACACCTTGAGAATTTGGCGGCTCCGTTGCTCCTGACTCCAGATCTCCTGATAAGACAATTCCTGATTCTGGAGCAGAAAGAATGCTGGAGGACTCATTCCAGGAAAGAGCCGACTGATCCCAAAGTGGAGAAAAAACCGCAGCATCCACAATCGTCCCCGCAAGCGATTCTGATTATATTGCCAAGGGGCTGCGGTCTGAGCAAGTCGAACCACTGCCTCTACATCCATTGCTCGAATCGCTTCATAATGTGGAAGTGCCTGTAATAAATCATTTTGACTTTGCCACAGACTGTCATTCAAAACAGCCACATCTTCCAACGCAGCGTTCACCCCTTGTCCAATATCTGGGGGAAAACAATGAATTGCATCTCCTAACAGCACAACGCCAGCCCGGATCGCTTCCGATGATTCTTGCCTCAATAGATAGTGCAATCCAGAGCAAAACTGAGGAATTGGAAAAACGCCACCGTCACTTTTAGCAAACCGATCGGCTTCTTCGAGCGAGATGATTTGACGAATGGGCAGTTGTGGGAAGTCTTGCTCTAAAAACTGGAGGACTTGCTCACCCGTTTTCAAGTTCCAAATTTGATGATCTGGATGGGTAATGATATTCACAGTACGCGGCGCGGTTTCATCTTTGAGGGGCAAAAGACCGAGCGTGAGAAACCGAGTGCGACCCTGCCACATTCCACGAATGGCATAAGCCCTTGTAGAAACAGCATGGTCTTGATGTTGAGCATCAAGCGGAAAGTTCGGTGGAAGGCTCAACACTTTGTATCGCAATCTAGAACTAGGAGAAGAAAATTGCTGCATCTCAAATCGGTCAGTACCATCCCACTGCTTCAACGTAGTGCGGACAATCGATCGAATCCCATCACAGCCGACTAAAAGGAATGGTTCAAATCGCTCAACCTCGCCATCCGATTGTTGAGCGACCACTTCCAGCGTTTTGATGCCTTTCTCCGTACTGATTTGATTGATTTCTGTGCATTGAGTGTCGAAGCGAACAGTAATGTGATCTTGCCAGTTGCGTTCGATTTCTTCGTAGAGCAATTGGACAAATACTCTTCGAGGAATCCAATACGCCGTTTTTCGGTTGGAATTAACGATCGGCAATTTTGAGGTTTTGCGCTTACCGTTGGGCTGGATGCGGGTGATGTAGAACGCTGTATTGGGAACACCAAACGGTATTATCAACTTAACCACGTACGTTCAAAACTAAGCACAGTAATCCTTGAACATTCAAGCCTTGCTCAAGGTTACACAGCAGCTTTCACGCAAGCGATTTCTCGCCAATTCGGGTTTGTACACTGTTCTGTGTCAAAGGTTCAAAAGTTTGATCTAATAAACCCTTGAACCAAAACGACAATACTTATGACATTCCAACCTGAATTGCTCGATGAATTGCTGAAGAATTACAAAAACCCTGAAGATTTAGTGGGAGAAGGAGGAATTCTCAAACAATTGACCGCAGCGCTAGTTGAACGGTGTTTGAACGCAGAAATCGACCATCATTTGGAAGAAGAACGGACTGAGCCAGTTGAGGAGAACACACCGCGCAACCGCCGAAATGGCTACAGTCAGAAGACAATTAAGGGCGAATTTGGCGAGACAGAAATTGACATTCCGCGAGACCGCAATGGCGCGTTTGAGCCCATCATCGTGCCGAAAGGACAAACGCGATTTGACGGATTTGATGGCAAGATTTTGTCACTCTACGCACGCGGCATGAGTGTGCGTGACATTCAGGCTCAACTTCAAGATTTGTATGGCATGGAAGTGTCGGCAGGATTGATTTCCAAAGTCACCGATGCCGTCGAAGAAGAACGCAAACTATGGCAGAGTCGCGGACTCGACCGAGTTTACCCAATTGTCTACTTTGATGCGATTGTCGTCAAAGTCCGGCAAGACGGGCGGGTGATCAACAAAGCGATTCACTTATGGCAGTTAATCTGTCGGGCAACAAAGAGCTTTTAGGCATGTGGATGACCCAAAACGAATCTGCAAGTTTTGGTTGTCGATTCTGACTGAGCTTCAGAATCGCGGCTTGAAAGACATCTTCATCGCCTGCTGTGATGGATTGACCGGATTTGCCGATGCCATCGAAGCCGTGTTTCCCAAAACCCAGGTACAACTGTGCATTGTTCACATGGTCAGAAACTCACTCGCCTACGTCTCGTACAAAGACCGCAAAGGTGTGGCTGCCGATTTGCGACTGATTTACACGTCAGCGACTGAAGCTGAAGCCGAACAGCAAATGTTACCAATTGCTGAGAAGTGGGACAAGCAGTATCCAATTATCAGCCGCTCCTGGATGAATCACTGGACGAGAGTGATTCCGTTCTTTGCGTTCCCCAATGAAATTCGCCGCGCCATCTACACCACGAATGCTATCGAGTCGCTCAACATGACGTTAAGAGAAGTGATCAAGAACCATCGAGCCTTTCCGACCGATGAATCCGCGCTCAAAGTTGTTTATCTTGCAATGCACAACATTGCCAAAAAGTGGACAATGCCAATCTCAAATTGGAAACCTGCTCTCAATCGTTTTGCAATTGAATTTGGCGGTGCCTTCGGCTAAGCGAAGCTTCCCGTTTTCCTGCTTAATTTTGATCCTTGACACAATTTAGTTGTCATACCCCGTGCTTAATTTTAACTACTCCCAGTTAAGTTGACAGTATCATCGCATTTGTAAAAGATTGTGGAAACTTTGCTGTCATCAATTTGCAAACTCGTATGTACCCCCGCGTTCTAATGCTCGCTGATAAGCTGGACGACTGTGAATGCGATCGTAAAACTCGATTAACTTCAGGCGGCTTCTGTCCAAACCTGCTCTTGCTACTGCTGCCTCGATCGGAAAACTCATCTGAACATCTGCCCCCGTAAGGTCAGCTCCGGCAAACCATAAGCTTTTTTCAAGTTCTGCTTCCAAGTAGTCAAGGTGCTGCGTTAGTTGAGGTTGAATGAATGCCTGCTTAACGCGACTTGTAATCAAACGTGCAACGGGTTTAATAAAAAACGGCATCGATTGCTGCTCAATGCGGTCGAAAATCAGCTTCAACAATAGTAGTGGCATAGCTGACCCTTCGGCATAATGCAGCCAGTAGGTGTACCGCAAGCGATCGGCTGTATTGGGTGGAGGAATCAATCGTCCTTCACCATATCGATCAATCAAGTATTCAATAATAGCACCCGATTCTGCTAAAATTTGGTCTCCGTCAGTAATCACAGGAGATTTTCCCAGAGGATGTACCTGACGTAGAGAGGCTGGTGCTAACAGAGTTTCAGGGTCTCGTTGGTAGTGCTTGATGTCATACTCTAATCCGAGTTCCTCTAGCAGCCACAACACTCGCTGAGAGCGAGAATTATTTAAGTGATGAACGACCAGCATGAGACAAGTTAAGGTGCTACAGCCTGATTAAATTAGTTTATTCTCTATGCTTACTCCTCTACCTAATGCAGGAGGCATCTCGTTTATGCTTCGTTGCTGCCCCGCCCCTGAATGAACGTGAGTTCGATGAATTCTCTCGCTCCAATTCAGTCCCACCCCAGAATAAAATTAGGGAATAACACAGTGCCTTGTAGTCCCTCTAGAGGGACTACAAGGCAGATCATGACTCATCTTCAGTCCCCAGAGCGCGGACTTTGTTCAATTAGCCCCGAATTCCATTCCGGGGCGGGTAAACAACGAAGCAAGAGAATCTATCGAACTTACGGTTACACAGCAACCTCATGAGACACTGGAGTTTGATTCGGGGATCGAACTTTGCTCAGCAAGTTCTGCAACGTTTCGCCTTCAATCACTTCGGTTTCAAGCAGTTGAGTCGCGATCGTTTCCAGCAAGTCTTGATTTAACCGCAGAATTGCTAGTGCGCTTTCATGTGCCGTTTCTACAATTTCCTTGACTTCGATATCGATCGCTTTCGCCGTATCCTCACTCACCATCCGCCGAGGATTGGACGAGTCACCCAAGAACATTGCTTGTTGTCCTTGCTGATACGCTAATGGTCCTAATACCTTACTCATGCCGTAAGTCGTCACCATCCGTTCGGCAAGGTCGGTTGCACGCTGTAGATCGTTCGATGCACCCGTGGTAATGCTGCCAAAAATCACTTCTTCTGCCGATCGTCCGCCTAACAATGTCGCGATTTGACTTCGCAGCTCAGTTTCATTCAGCAAAAAGCGATCCTCGGTCGGAAGCTGCAACGTATAGCCTAAAGCCGCCATGCCACGAGGCACGATAGAGATTTTTTCAACTCGTCCATTTCCCGTCGTTAAGGCTCCCACTAAAGCATGACCGACTTCGTGATATGCCACAATCTTCTTCTCTGTTTCGTTGAGTACCCGACTCTTCTTCTCAAGTCCGGCAACGACACGCTCGATCGCTTCCGCAAAATCTTCTTGGGCAACTGTCAGACGCTGATTTCGAGCGGCTAATAGTGCGGCTTCATTGACCAAATTAGCAAGATCAGCTCCAGCAAACCCAGGGGTGCGAGTGGCGATCGCCTTCAAATTTACATCCGCACCGAGCTTTACTTTCTGAGCATGAATTCTCAGAATCGCATCGCGACCAGAAAGATCTGGACGATCGACTAAAACTTGTCGATCAAATCGACCCGGACGCAATAGTGCCTGATCTAAAACTTCGGGACGGTTCGTTGCAGCTAATACAATCACGGTTGCATCTGTTGCCGCAAATCCATCCATTTCGGTGAGTAATTGATTCAGCGTCTGTTCACGCTCATCGTTGCCTCCATACATTCCGTTACTGCTGCGAGATCTGCCGATCGCATCGAGTTCATCAATAAACACAATACAAGGAGCCTGCTTTTTCGCTTGATCAAACAAATCCCGAACTCGTGAAGAACCAACACCGACAAATAGTTCAACAAATTCAGATCCCGAAATACTGAAGAATGGAACTCCTGCTTCTCCCGCGACCGCTTTCGCAAGTAATGTCTTTCCAGTTCCAGGGGGACCGACTAACAATACGCCTTTCGGAATCTTTGCGCCAATTGCGGTATAGCGTGCTGGAGTCTTGAGAAAATCTACAATCTCGACTAACTCAGTTTTTGCTTCTTCAACTCCGGCAACATCGGCAAACGTAATTTTCTCAGCCTCTCCTTCGACATAGACCTTCGCTTTACTCTTACCGATCGATAATGCTCCTTGCGGACTATTTGCGCCTCGTGCCAGAAAGAACTGCCAAATCGCCACAAAAATCAGCGGCGGAATCACCCAACCGAGTAGGCTAGTAAACCAACCATTTCTCGAGGGTGGCGTTGCCGCAAACTCGACCCCTTTTGTTTCTAAAAGTTTAGGTAACTCTAAGTCAAAGATCGGAGTCGTAGAAAACACTTGCTCTGGAGTGCCGTCTTCTGTTTTCACTTGATATCGAATCTGATTTTGACCGATTGAAACTTGACTCACCTCTCCTTCTTGCACTTGATGAATAAACAAGCTGTAAGGAACAGCCGGAACCTGAGCGCCAAACAAATTTGGCAGAAACAAATTCACAAGCAAGAACGCGCCCGATACAGCTAATAGAATGTTTGAGATTAAGCGCGATCGAGGCGGTGTTGGTTTTTCTTTAATTGCCATGGAGGAATCACTAGGTTGTTTAACCAACGGTAGAGTTTTAATCTTTAGGTTACAAGTCAACTAAAGAAAGACTCGATCTCACTCATCTGCTAAACCGTCTCTAAATGCATGCATAATCGTAAGACGCTGACGACTCTTTTAAATCTCTTTCTTAATGGCATCGAGATCAATCTATCGATCAACAACATCAATCAAGCGATCTATGACCAATGTTAAAGATCATGTTTGAGTTAATATGTAACTTACGTAGAACTTATAGAACCCATTTGGGATCCCTTCTTGACACATAAGGTAAGCAGGAAGCCCGTTTCGAGAAATTCGTAAATCTAGCAGAAAAATCATAGTTCAAAGACTATCCGAATCATGAAACCGAGAAGTTATCGACCTTGCGAACACAGTAAAAGATCCCAAATGGGTTCTGTAGAACAACTTACATCTACTTCCACACTGCGCTCAAGCATGGGCTCACAATCATTCTGAAATCTAGTCATGGATGCTGCCATCGGGCATTATCGTTCTACTTAACCCCGCTTTGTCCATATTGGCTCCGTCAAGTGTTGCTCCCGTTAGATTTGCTTCGCTTAGATGTGCTCCACTCAGGTCTGCCTCACTCAAATCTGCCTCACTCAAATCTGCTCCCGTCAAATTTGCGCCCCGGAAATCGGCCCCGCTTAGATCTGCCTTACTCAAGTCTGCTTTCCGCAAATTTGATCCACCTAGCTTCGCTTCACTGAGGTCTGCACCACTTAAATCTGCATGGATCAAATTTGCCCCGCTTAGATCTGCCCCGCTCAGGTCTGCGTGCATCAAACAAACTTGAATCATTTCGGCATCGGCTAAATTTGCTTGATTTAGTCTTGCTTGGTTAAGATGAGCCTCAGTTAGGTCAGCCCCGCGTAGATCGGCACCCACTAACTCAGCTCCAATTAGCTTTGCCCCAACCAGCTTTGCCTCTGTCAAGCAGGCTTGAACAAGCTTGACATGGCTAAAATCTCGTTGTCCTGTTGCATAGAGCTCTACAATTTCTTGAGCATTCATATCTTCCGTCCTGGCTTAACCATTAGTGAGAGTTGGCTCCAATTTCCATTCCTGCCTTAGAAGCCCTAAATACATCGTTTTCTGAACTAGCATAAGCCGATACTGCACAATCAGAAATGCTTGAGCTTGCTCACGGGGCATCTGACGAACTTGATCGGTGAAATCCCTGAGACTGAATTCTTGCTCTAGCGTGAGTTCGATCGATGGATTCATACTGACCTCTGATAACCCTAGTTAAGATAAAAACTGTGAGCCAACTGACTAGGCAACGTGAAGTCGTAGTTCTGGAGTGATTGAATGGATAGAAAACTCTCACCTGGTTACGTGAAGACAAAGGTGAGAGCTGAAAGTAATTCAGCTACTATGACTGAATCTCTGGATGTTTACTCCTCAACATTTGCTTACGCAGGGATAAGTACCGTATCGATGATGTGAATGACACCATTGTCTGCCGCCACATCGGGGGCTGTTACCTGAGAGTCATTGATCTTAACTCCGTTCGAGGCATCAATTTTTACGTCTGAACCTTGAACTGTTTTCGCTGACTGCAGCTTAGTCACATCAGCCGCCATGACTTTACCAGAAACGACATGATACGTGAGGATTTTCTTGAGTTGCGGAATGTCTTTTAGCAATCCATCTACAGTACCTTCTGGCAATTTGGCAAACGCCTCATCCGTGGGTGCAAACACTGTGAAGGGACCTTTACCTTTGAGAGTCTCGACTAGATCCGCAGCTTTAAGAGCAGCAGCCAGAGTATTGAAAGAACCAGCTTTAACAGCAGTATCAACAATATCAGCCATGAATTTCACCTTTTATTTGTTACTTGCTAACGCTAATTGCGCCAACAATTACAGTCTGTCAGCCTGGTGTTTGAGTTCGTGTTTGAATTGTTGCTTGAGCTATCTTTCACGACTTATGACTTAGCGCGCAATGGATGAGTCCCTCTAGCGATAGAACTAATTGCTCAATCAATTCAATCAAATAATTCTTCTACTGTTTGACGAAATGCAATCAGAGCATGAGTTGATTGATATTGCTTCAGATCTTCTAGTAATTGGTCAGAAATTTCTGAGGTGACGATCGTTTTGAGTTCAGTGTTGGTGTTGTACCCTGCGATGTCTCCCATTCTTTTACCATGACTTCCGCCACCCTATGCTGATCGTATAACCAGACACTCCTAGTTTTGAAAGCAGACGGATTAGCCTCTCCTGCAAAACAGCTTCACCGATGATTGTGACCAAAACACCTTGAGCTAAAGAAGCAGACATATTATTTTTCTCCAATGTTTTAACTGAGGCAGCCAACTTCGGAAATTCTTGACCCTTGTGTAAGGTTCCACACCTCATTCACAAAATCATCTAACTTCACGGGCTTGAGTAAATACGCTTCAGCCTTGAATCCTGGTTGTTGAGTAAATTCTGCGATCGGACAAGTTGAAGTAATTAAGACTGAGGTGGTGCTGCCACTCTTGAGCGCAAGATATTTAGCGCGTCGAATAAGTGGATAAACACTTTCACCTGGAAACCTCATCTCGCAAATCAAAATTCTAGGGAGTGACTTGTTGAGTAATGCTAATCCGCCTTCGACTGAACCTGTTGTTGCGACTCGTGCACCATAGCTTTCAAGCAAAAAAGCATAAAAATCTCTATTGTCACGATCGTTATCCACAATCAGAATCTGGGCATTTTTGAGAATTTCAGGGTTCAGAAGTTTGTTCGAGTTCAACATCATAAGAGTCTCGCAATAAAAGTCTCGCAAAAACACAACATCGCTTTTCAGAACTTTTCTAAATGGGTGATGCTTGACTTTTCAGTTGAATTGATGGATTACGAAACAAATCGTTATCTGAACCTCTACTAAAGGGTAGATGAAACCCTAAATCACAATAGTCCAGCAATCAAGTAGTCAAAATAAGCACCTACTTCACTTGCTTCTTCTGATGACATGAGGGAAGTCGTCATTGCTTTCATAGCGCGAACGCTCTCAGCAACACCCTCAAGCGGTGTACCGAGGGAATTGTACATCTGGCGTACTCCAATCAATCCAATGTCCTCAAGCGGGGTCGCTTCTCCAGCCGCAACGCTGTAAGTGATTAAGCGCAGGTAGTAATCCATATCTCGCAGACAGGTTGCGGTCATTTCCTCACCATAAGCGTTGCCACCAGGAGAGACTAAATTGGGCCGACGCTGAAACAATTGACTCGCGGCTTGTTTAACAATGCGATCGCGGCTTTCGGTTAAAGTTTTGACCAATCGTAATCGGCGATCGCTGCTCATCATAAAGCCTTTGATCTGCTCCATTTCTCCCGGCGTAAGATAGCGGCACTCTGCATCTGCATTCACGATCAATTTCTGAATCACACTCATGGTTAAATTCCTTTTCTTTTACCCCCACCTTGACACAGTGATGTTTGATTTCATGTATGTATTGTTTGATTTCGGTACAATTTATTCCCCTTGCCATTCTCGATCTTCTAACTCTTTCTGAGGTAAAAGCAACGTTGCCTCAATCTCTTGTCGAATTGCAGTTGTGACTTCACAGTTGCTGTTCAAGCAATCAATCAAGAGTTGGTTGGCATCATAGTACCGTTGTAGGACTTGCTGTTGCTCAGGGCTAAACTGCCAGGGATGCTGAATGTTGCGATAACGCGCGATCGTACTGCGTAGCTGTCCTACCCAAGCTGGATAGTTTGTCTGCCACCAGTCCTGAAGCCGTTCCCGGTTTTGGCTTGGAGCGGGCAACTGATCTCTCAACTGTTGCAGAGATTTATAGAATCCAGCATCCAGAACCATCACTAGAATATTGTTGAGCGCTTCGCTACACGCATTGATGTAGGCAAAATCCTGGCTCTGGTCGGTGGCAAACTCCAGCAGCAAGTTCTCTAATGCCGCATCTAAAAATATTCCCTGATCTAGAGTGCTGGCTAAGGCAAACTGTTCTGACGTATGTGGAGCTTGGGCAAGCGCAAGGTAAAATGCGCGAGTGGTTGCAACTTTCGGTTCGATTGGAATAGTTTGAGATTTTTGGCTGACCCACACTAGAAAATCTTGCAGATAGGGATCTTGAGCCACTAGCGCATCAATTTGTTGTTTCATCAACTGCACGAGTGAATCTGCACTTCGCAACATCGCAGCCGTTAACAAGAACACTTCGCGCCAGTGAGGATCGGTAATGTGACTCACCAATCCTCCTAATGCTTGCTCTAATGCTCGTAGATTATGACTCGCGACAATTTTTCGAGCCGTGAAGTATTCTTGAAACGCCAAGTAGGAGAATGAAAAAATGCCTCGTGCCCGTTCAATTAAGAGTCCATGCTGTGCCTCGATCGCTTTTAGTATCGCTTCGCTTTCAAGTTGCAGTTCTTCAGGTTCTAACGACGCATCCGGTAAGTTTCGTAGATAGTCTCCGATGTACTGTTCAATGATACGTTGTTCAAAAAAATATTGTCCTTGTTCAAAAGTGACGGCAGCTAATTGACTCAGTAATCTGAGCTTCTGAGGTAATAAAAAACCTCGGTAAGCATCATCGCGTTCGACTCCTCTGGCTTCATCCCACTTCCCCAGCAGCAGATCGAGTCCTTGTTTGTAGAAGTCAGTCCGCTTTGTTGGAAATTTTTCTTGACCATGAAACACCCAGCAGGCAAGGTGCAGAAACAAAGGGGTCACAACCAGTTGGCGAAACTGCCAGTTCTCCGGTAAGTCTAGTTTCTGCATAAACTCAACAGACTGATTTTGCTGCGGTTCCTTCGGAGTTGCGCTCTGCGCTAATCGCGGCATTGTTCTGCTGAATACGGCGAACCACTTTTGTGCAAATGTTGTAATTTGCGCTTGGGTGAACGGTGCAATCTCAACATCAGTGAAGCCTCGAAGTTGCAGCCTTTGAACTGCTGTACGACAGGAGACCACAAATTGATTACGATGATACTTGTCTGAGAATTGGCGAATTTCTCGGAGAACTGATGCACTATCCTGATTCAGCAGTTCATCGATACCATCCATTAACAGTAAAACTCGACCCGATTGTAGCAATGTTTCAATCACTGCGGGATCTGAAATGCCAGAAGGAACAAAGCAAGAGCAAATATAATTAAAAAGGCTAAAATTGCCGCTGTTTCTCGATTCTTCTGCAAACTCTCTCATCACAATAAAGAGCGGTACTCGATCGGCAGCAAATTCTCCCCGACTGCATTGAATCGCTAGATGTTGCAGAAAAGTGGTTTTGCCAACTCCCGGTTTTCCCAAAACTCTCAGCTTTGAATAGGTTTCGACTGCCTGCATTCCTGGAATTTGCTTTTGCTCGACAGCTCCTAAGCCCACGCGATCGAACTCAGTCGGTTCTAAGTTCTGGAGTTCAGCGATCTCGAACCATTGTTGGCTTGCAATTTCTTCTAAAATATTGACATCCACATAGATGTCATCAATGCTAACGGGACGATTGATATCAAGTAACTGCAAGATGCCGCACTGATTTTGAATCGTGTCTTGATGCTGCAATCGCACTTCCTGTACCAGACTATCCACATCTACAGGGGCTGCTTTTGTTTGTCCGCCCGGTGCTGGAAAATCTACAGGGGGATCAAGCGCAATCTCGCGCCAATCCAAATCTAAAATCGAACAAACTTCCAGGAAGATCTGGCGATCGACAGGTTGCCCGGTGAAAAAGCGCCAGATGGGTTGACGGGTCTTTAAGTTCACTTCTCCCGCCAAGTTTTCCTGCGTCCAGCCTTTGATTGCAAATGCACGTTTAGCCTGTTGAATGCCAGTTGGCGATGCCTGAAGTGAACGTTTGACCATAAAGCAAAAGAGTTTTATTAAAACTCAAAGCGTACCCTCCTAGAAACATTAGATGTTTGATTTCGTTACTATCTCGTTCGATCGGCTGAATTCTTTAAACAATCTTGAGCTGCCCCTGCTCATCTAAATCAACTTTTGCAGAATCACCAGGCTTGACTCGACCAGAGAGAATTGCCTCAGCCAAACTATCTTCGAGGAGACGAGTGATGGCTCGTCGCAACGGACGTGCGCCTTGCTCCGGATGGTAGCCTGCTTCGACGAGGCGATTTTTAACGCGATCGCTGACTTCCAGTTTGATGCCCTGTTCTAACAAACGGTCTGAGAATTCATTCAGTAAAAGATTCGCAATTTGTTTGATTTCGTCATGTGTCAATTGTCGGAACACAATGATGTCATCTAACCGATTCAAAAATTCTGGACGAAAATACTGCTTCAGTTCTTCATTGACTAGCGTTACAGTGCGTTGATAAGAGGCTTCTAGAACATTCGTCGATAGTTCAAAGCCGAGTCCACTACCTCCTTTCTGAATCACCTTAGAGCCAACATTCGAGGTCATCACGAGCAAAGTATTCTTAAAGTTCACGACCCGCCCTTTTGCATCGGTGAGGCGACCATCTTCTAGAATTTGCAACAGTAAATTAAACACATCAGGATGCGCTTTTTCGATTTCGTCAAATAAGACAACCGTGTAAGGCTTGCGTCGAACGGCTTCGGTTAACTGCCCGCCTTCGCTATAGCCGACATATCCCGGTGGAGAACCAATCAGCTTAGAAACAGTATGGCGCTCCATAAATTCAGACATATCGAGCCGAATCATTGCTGATTCAGAGCCAAAAAAGCAGGCGGCTAATGCTTTGACTAATTCGGTTTTGCCAACTCCTGTGGGACCTGAGAAAATAAACGAGGCGATCGGGCGATTCGGATTGCTCAACCCCACTCTTGCCCGTCGAGTCGCGCGTGCGATCGCATTTACCGCTTCCTCTTGTCCAATCAGTCGTTGATGTAAAACTGCTTCCATCTGCATCAACTGTTCTGACTCTGCTTCGGTGACTTTGTTCACCGGAACACCCGTCCAAGCTGAGACGATCTCAGCAATATCGACCTCATTCACCACAATTGAGGAGCCAAACGCTGGAGTCTCAGTCTGAACTTCTGCTTGCAATGTCAGTTCGCTTGATCGCACCTCGCCAGCACGTCTAAAGTCCTGTTGTGCGATCGCGTTTGCTTTAGTTAGAAATATCTGTTTGAGTCTTGCACTCAAGCTTTTATCGAGTGTGAACTGTTTGCCGTGAAGAATTCGAGCGCGAGATCCCGCTTCATCGATTAAATCGATCGCTTTATCTGGAAGCAATCGATCAGGAATGTATCGATCGGCAAGTTTCGCCGCCGCTTCTAGCGCCAAATCCGAAATTTCTAATCGATGGTGCTGCTCGTAGCGACTGCGTAACCCCTGTAGGATCAGAATTGTCTCTTCAACACTGGGTTCATCAATCATCACAGGTTGAAATCGCCGCTCAAGTGCCGCATCTTGCTCAAAATACTGACGATATTCATCGAGTGTCGTCGCTCCAATACAGCGCAGGTCGCCTCGCGCCAGAGCAGGTTTCAGAATATTCGCAGCATCAAGCGACCCTTGAGTAGAACCCGACCCCAACAAGGTATGAACCTCATCGATCACTAAAATGATGTTTCCCGATGAGCGAACTTCCTTCATGATCGTTTTGAGGCGTTCCTCAAATTCACCTCGATACTTCGTTCCCGCTAGCAATGTCCCGATATTCAATGTTAGAACTTGCTGATCTTGAAGCGATTCGGGCACATCCCGATCGACAATGCGCTGCGCCAGTCCCTCTGCTAAAGCAGTCTTTCCGACACCCGGTTCGCCAATCAAAATCGGATTGTTCTTCGTACGGCGACCCAGAATCTGAATCATCCGTTCTACTTCCTGAGTCCGACCGATCACCGGATCAAGCTTTCCCAACGCCGCTAGTTCAGTCAAGTTCGCGCCGCACTCATTCAAAATCGGCGTAGTCTTGCGACCGGAACTGTTACCTTTTAGAATTGGCTTCGCTTCAGAGATGGCTTGCAGCACATTAATCCGAACCTCAGTCCGCTCCACACCCAATCGTTCTAAAATCTGAGTGGCTAGTCCTGCATCATCTTGCACGATCGCAAGCAACAAGTGTTCTGGCTCTACTCGACCATACCCTAGTCGCTCTGCCTCCTGTAAAGACTGTTCTAAGACACGCCGACTGCGGGGAGTAAAAGGTATCTCAGCACGCGACAATCCAGTCCCTCGACCAATCACTGCCTGCACCTGCTCTTGTGCTTCCTCCAAAGTGACATCTAGATCAGCCAACACTTGTGCAGCAATGCTCGGTCGAGTCGCAATTAAACCGAGTAAAAGCTGCTCTGTGCCAACATAGTTATGTTCAAGACGACGGGCTTCACCTTGCGCCGCATTCACAACTTTGATAGTTCTCTCTGTAAATTTATCAAACACAGGATTAAGTCTCTTGGGTAATGCAGGTTGCTAAGAATGCGCGTTTCTAGACCGTCAGTTTTTGAACCTGTGGCGCTTTAAGACGATTTGAGAGTGTACGAGGATTAGTTCCGGTGGGTAAGATTGCCCCTCTGAGATGGGTTTGGCTCAAATTGGCTTCACCTAAGTTGGTGTCGCTTAAATTAGCCCCCATGAGGTTTGCTCTAGTAAACTTCGTTTCGGTTAACGTCGCCCCAGTCAGAATTGCACCTGTAAGATTGGCGTAACTTAAGTTAGCCTGAGTCAGGTTTGCCTTAGTTAAATTCGCCCCACTGAGATTGATACCTGCAAGATTTACATTTCTGAAATTGACCGCAATTAGGTTCAGATTTCGGAAATCTCGTTGTCCCACCGCATACCGACTCAGAATTTCTTTGGTATTCATTTGTTTTCCAGGATAAGTAGAAACCGACGATCGCTAAATCGCAAAATAGGATCAGCGATCGCGAAAGGTAGACGTTATAGATTTGTCTGTAAGACTTTAGGAATGGTGCTAAATTCTTGCTGAACCCAAATTAGCGTCGGGAATATCCACCCGAAGAACCTTTCTCTTCACGCGGTTTCGCTTTATTGACGGTCAAATCGCGCCCCATCCACTCTGCTCCATTGAGCGCTTCGATCGCAGCTTCCTCTTCTGCCTCAGTCGCCATTTCAACAAACGCAAAGCCTCGAACCCGTCCAGTCTCCCGCTCAGTCGGTAATTGAACTCGCTTGACCGTTCCATGCTCAGCAAAGATTTCGCTGAGATTGTCTTGCACCACTTCGTAAGAAAGATTGCCAACATAGATCGACATAAAAAAGCTCCAGAATCACAACAATGTAGAGAGATTTAGGTTCGGAGCAACACTTACAGAAAAATAAGAAATTACAACAATCAAAAATATCGCTTCAGCCTTCAGCCTAACACAGCTTTAAAGAGTTCAACGATCACGCGGGGCAACAGAGAAACCAGGACTTTATCGGTCTAGTGAGATCGCGACTTCAAGCACAACATTCAGAAATGCCTCTAAAGGTACAGAGCCAATCGGAACACTAGCTGTACTGTGAGAGATAGAAGTTCATTAAGAAGTGTAACAATGCAATCGAACAAAGCGACTAACTTACCTCCTGTTGCCACCGAATACAATGGTGTCGATCGCAATGCTTTTCTTTTCGGCTTCAATCCCCAAGCGGAACTCTGGAATGGACGTTTGGCGATGATTGGATTTGCTGCTTATCTATTGTGGGACTTAGCAGGCTTTAGTGTTCTGCGGAACGTTTTGCATTTGATCAAGTAAACTCGGCATTGTCAAATTAACGAAGCTTTGTTGCATGAATCCAAAAAGGGTAGGAATAGTCCTTACGATCGCCAATCCTAAGCATCAATTTGATGGCGTTGCACAATAGTGGGATGAAAAGGATAATGAGGGAATGAATTGTCCTCATTGTTCTTCTACAACGTTCACAAAAAATGGGCATCGTCGCGGCAAACAGAACAGCAGGTTTCAAGCAAGCGACTTCTCGCCAATCTTGAAATCATTGACAGAGTAGTTCGCGATATCGGGGTGCAGCGAGTTGATGTTGTTTCGGGTGGAAGTGTCCTCGAATCGGTTCAAACGCAGATAGAAATCGTTGCGCTTGCCCTGGGGATTTGAATCGCCTCATTTGCCTTTCTCTGACTCGTGTGGGTTGATGCGAGTTCTCCGCCCGATTATTCAATCCCTTGTGTTGTCGATGCTCCACGCTCGGCATCACTCGTTTCTTTGCGGCTTCGTAACTCTTCAATTTGTCGGTGACCATCACCCGTGGCACAAAGCCTTGTTTCTTCAGCAGTTTACGGAAGAATCGTTTGGCTGCCTCTGTATCCCGATGTCGTTGCAGCAGGACATCTAGCACGTTCCCCTCACTGTCTACTGCCCGCCATAGATAGTATTGCTGTTTCTTGATTGTCACCACCAGCTCGTCGAGATGCCACTTGTCGGTGATGTAGGGACGCTTGCGCCGCACCTGATTGGCGTATTGCTGCCCGAACTTTTGACACCACTCCCGAATCGTTTCCTAAGTTACCTCAATGCCCCGATAGAGCATCATTTTCTCGATGTCCCGGTAGCTCAAAGGAAAAGTGTAATACAGCCACACACAGTAGCTAATAATTTCGCCAGGAAATCGATGACGAGAGTAGACCTCTTGCGTGAATCGGGGAGCGTATCGTAGAAATAGGTCAAGGAGGAGAGACTGATGACCTATGAACAGCTAAAGCACTTGAAGCCGAGCGCCTTTAAGCGCAGATGCGGTGTGCATCCTGAGACTTTCCAGGAGATGGTGGAGGTACTGCGACCCGACCTTGACCGACGCGGCAAACGCGGTGGACAGGCAAAGTTGAGCGTCGAAGATCAGCTTCTCGTTGTCCTAAAATATTGGCGGGAATACCGGACGCAATTCCATATTGGGAGCAGTTGGGGCTTGAGTGAGTCGGCAGTCTGTCGGCTGATTCAACGGGTGGAATCGCTCCTGCTCACATCGGGCAAGTTTCACTTACCTGGCAAGAAACAACTGCATCAGGAAGCCTAGACCTGGCAAGTGCTGGTCGTGGATGTGACCGAAAGCCAGATCGAGCGTCCGAAAAAAAACAAAGAGCTTACTACGATGGCAAAAAGCGACGGCACACGCTGAAAGCGCAAGTCGTGGTCAACCAAACCAGCGGAGAGATTATCTGTACCGCTTTTGGCAAAGGGCGCACCCATGATTTTCGCTTGTTCAAACAGCACCGCATTCCGATGTTACCCGAACAGTTGTGTTTAGCTGACAAAGGCTATCAAGGACTGGCAAAATTGCATTTCTACAGTTGTACACCAACAAAGAAACTGGCAAAAGCAAAGCTTGACCCCAGTGAGCGGCAATACAACCAGATGCTGGCAAGTCTCCGCATTGTGGCAGAACACACCAACCGTCGATTAAAAGTCTGGCGAATCCTAGCAGAGCGATATCGAAATCGCAGGCGACGATTTGGGCTCCGTTTCAACTTGATTGCCGCGATTGTGAATCTTGAACTTACACTAGGTTCATGATTCACGCAAGAGGTCTAGTACATAGGCAGACAACGTTGAATCAGTACGATTATTCTACACTTCGGTTAACCTGACAGTACCTACGGGATATATTGCTTCAACGCAAGACTGTATCTCTACCATTTATGCAGATAGAAGTAAGGCATCCTAAATTGAACAGTGTCAGAATTTACAAGTATTAAGTAACCCGAGTCTCCAATGAAGGCGCATCGATCATTTAAGATAATCGCTAGCGATTATCGATCTCTGGTTAACTATCTCAACGATCGCTTTCACTAAGTTCTCCGGATCTACAGGTTTAGAAATATGCCGCTGAAATCCAGAAGAAAGTGCCTGCTGACGATCGTACTCTCCAGCATAGGCAGTCAGAGCAATTGCTGGTATCCCTCCTCCTGCTTCGGGAGATCGTTCTCGAATCTGTCGCATCAGTGTATAGCCATCCATTTCTGGCATGCCAATATCCGAGAGTAAAACATCAGGAACAGAGTGAGCCAGCGTTAACAATGCGTCTGCTGCGGAACTGGCAACTGTTACCTGGGCACCGTGCTGCTCTAGGATGAATTCTGTCAAATTGCGCATGTCAGCTTCATCGTCCACAACGAGAATGTGCAGCCCGGTTAAATCCTCAATTTGAATTCGCGATTCTCTGGCTGTAGAGCTTTCTGTTGCAACAGTGGCAATGGGTAAGCGAACGGTGAATGTTGCTCCCAATCCTTCTCCTGGACTGTCTGCCTGAATTGTTCCACCATGCAGTTCCACAATTTGACGCGAGATCGCAAGTCCTAATCCCAATCCCCCAAACTGACGAGTCGTGCTGCTATCCGCTTGGCGGAAGTATTCAAACACATGGGGTAGAAAGTCTGGATGGATTCCTCTGCCTGTGTCAATCACCTGAATGTAAACGTGCTGGTCGAACTCCTCCATCTGAATGATGACTTGTCCTTCATTCGGTGTGAATTTGATTGCATTTGAGAGTAGATTCCACAGAACTTGTTGCAATCGATTGGCATCTCCCAATACAGATTTCGGGTATTCTTGCAACCGAGTTTGAATCTGAATAGATTTGGCAGAAGCAGCAAGTTGTACGGTTTCGATCGCGCTGTGAATGACAGTGATTAAGTTGACTGGCACAATGTTGAAACTGAGTTTTCCCCGTAACATCCGAGAGATATCTAGCAAGTCTTCAATTAGCTGTGCCTGAAGCTTGGCGTTACGTTCAATGGTTGCTAATGCTTGATCAACCTTATCAGTTTTTAGCTGTCCGGCTCGTAGAATTCTTGTCCAGCCCAAAATCGGATTAAGGGGCGATCGTAGTTCGTGAGAGAGCACGGCTAAAAACTCATCTTTCACCCGGTTTGCTTGTTCTGCTTCGGCTCTTGAGGTGCGTTCTGCCTCATACAACTGGGCGCGGGAAACGGCTTGGGCACACTGACGACTGAGGGCGAGAATAAACTCACGATCCTCCTGGCTCAGGTGCTTGAACTCGTTAAAGCTTATTAACATTCCGCCGATTGACTTGCCTTCAACCACCAAAGGAAGTGCCATCCAGGATTGAAAATCATACCGACTGTAAATCTCAGCTAGATGGGGATAGCGAGCAATGCGCTCTAACAACGTTTCTACCCAAACTGGCTGCGCGGTTCGGATGGCTTCTGCTAGGGGAACATCTGTGTTGATCGAAAACTTGCGCCAAGACTTTACTAAGTCTGCTTGATAGCCGATCGATTTCACAATCTCAAGTTCTGTCCTATCCTTACTCACTAGAACTACCAGTGCCGCCGCTGCTTTTAGGACTGCCATACTCTGTTCGACGATAACCTCTATCACTTGTTCGGGTATGAGAGATTCTGAAAGTGCGGCTGTCACCCCTTGTAGACGGGCAATACGATCGGCGGCTGAGAGCGCGTCTTGCTTTGCCTGCTGAGCCATGTGATAAAGACGAGCATTATCAATGGCGATCGCTGCACGACGCGCTAAATCTTTAGCTAGATCCAGATCTTCCATGCTGTACTGGCGATTTGATTCGGCAAAAACAAAGGAAAGGCTGCCAAGCACTCGTCCACGAGCTTGCAACGGCGTTATAATGCAAGACTTCAAGCCTAATTCTCGTATGATTTTCAAATAGTCAGGAATTGGGACACTCGCTGCAAGTTGCTCATCCGTAATCTCAATCGCAATTTCACTTTGCCCAGTTTTCATCACTTGAGAGATACCATATCCATCTTCTAAGTGCCTCGGAAAGCGCTGTGCTACCTCCCATGCAAACTTAACCTTATCAGGATCAGCATGAGCAACCGCGACGCGGCTAATAGAACCGTCATGATTTAATAAATCAACACCGCACCAATCTGCGAAACAAGGAACAGCTAGGCGTGCGACACTCTGTAGCGTTTGTTCATAATCTAGCGATGATGCCAGGAGTGTGCTGGCTTCCGCGAGAAAGGTCGATCGCCGCAAATCTGCTTCTGCCTCTAAACGGGCAGTTTGCTCCTGTATCTGCCGCCGCAACAACTGAACTCGTTCGATTTCTATTTGCTTGCGTTCTGTAATGTCCTTATTAATTCCAATGAGAAACAGAGGATTCCCTGCTTTGTCATACACCGTTTTGGCTGTGGTTTCGATCGGGACTTCTGAGCCATCCTTTCGCAAACAGGGAATTTCACCATGAAATTCGCCAGTTTCTTGAATCGACTGAATAATTTGAGCGGTCATCGCCGCTTTAACATCGGGGCGGTGAATGAAATTGACAGGCTGACCAACCGCCTCCGCAGCCGTATAGCCAAAAACCTGCTCCGCATTCCCAAGCCAGCGTTGAATCTTTCCCTCTAAGTCAGTTAATAGAATTGCGTCAGGCATTTGTTGTAGAGCAATCTCCGAAATCAGACGCTCTGCCTCAGCTTCTTTGCGATCGGTGATATCGAAAAAGGAACAAACCACTGCATAAGGAGTTGCATCATTGGCTTGAAATAGCGGACGGGTATTGATCGAAATCCAGGTCAGTGTGCCATCGGGCTTGCGAATTCCCATGATTACGTTAGACTGAGGCTCTCCAGTTCGCAGCGTGATCATCGCTGGATGCAGTTCCCCTGGAAACGGAGAACCATCTTCATAGATCGCACACCAGCGCAGATCAAGGGAGGAACGCCCCATCATTTGATCGGCAGTTAGCCCTAAGATTCTTTCAGCGCTGGCATTGCAGGTCGTGATCCTACCGTCCCTGTGCTGAAACACGATTCCTTCGGCTGCTGTTTCAATCACCGAACGATAGCGTTCTTCTGATTCTCGCAGAATCGCATCTGCTTGCTTACGCTCTGTAATGTCGCTGATGGCAGCAATTACATTGGTTATGCTTCCGTCTGCATTGAGTAATGGAGAAGCGTTGATCGATAAGATAATTTTCGTGCCATCGGAATGAGCGACCGCGTGTTCAACTTGATAAATCGGCTTCCCGGTTTGCATCACCTGCACAAACGGCAAATCTTCTTCGGGAAAGGGTTGTCCATCTACCGTTGTAATTGACCAAGACGGGTCATTGTACGTCCGTTCAGTCAGGTTACTACGAGTGAGTCTTAAAATCTGTTCTGCGGTGGGATTGGCACTAACAATCTGTCCCAGCTGGTCAAGAATGACAATTCCATCTGGAATCGTCTGAAAAATGCTAGTTAATTGAGCTTCCCTTTCCCGTAAAGCCTCTTCAATCTGTTCCTTTCGCAAGGTCACTTCGATTTCCTTGCGTTCAGTAATGTCCTGGAAATAAGCAAAAACATTTCCCGTAGCAGGCAGGAGACGTACTGCAAACCAACGATTCAACACCGCATAAAATGCTTCAAATTCAACAGCCTGTTGCTCGACCATCGCCTGGTGGAAGTGCTGATAGAGTGGAGAAAGGGCATCAACTCGAAAAACATCCCACACCGCTTTACCGAGCAGGTGGGAGCGTTCAACTCCCAATATCTGTTCTGCTTTGCGGTTGAGATAGGTGCAGCACCCCATTGAGTCCAGCACAAAAAATGCCTCTATCATGTTCTCCACAACAACAGCAAATTGTGCCTCAGCCATCTGAAATGGCATCTGTGCTAATGATGCCAGAGGCTGGGGAAGATCACCGTTTAGATTAGCCAAGTTGAGTTCCATGAGTGCTTCTATCGATTCAATACAAGAAATTATTTAACAAACGCCTAATCAACGAACGACTAAGCTAGCGATCGCTGAAATGAGATGATCCGGTTCAACTGGTTTTGAGAGATGTTTTTGAAACCCGGCGGCTAGAGCTTGTTGCTGATTCATTTCTCCGGCAAAAGCAGTGAGCGCGATCGCTGGGATAGATCCGCCCTGCTCTGGCGACAAGGCTCGAATCTGACGAATCAGCATATACCCATCGGTGTCTGGCATTCCAATATCACTGAGTAAGAGATTGGGTTGAGACTGCATTAATGTTGCCAATGCTGCAGTTGCTGAAGCGGTTATTATAACCCTCGCGCCTGCTTGCTCTAGGACAAAGGCAACAAACTCACGAGTATCCACGTCGTCATCCACAACCAGAATCTGAAGCCCGTTAAGGTTGTTAGATTCCAAGGGTTGAATCTCTTCATCCACTATGGATTGAGTAGACATCAGCGGGAGTCTCACCGTAAAAGTTGCACCTAGCCCTTCCCCTGGACTTTCTGCTTGGACTGTACCCCCATGTAATTCAACAAGGTGACGGACGATCGCAAGTCCTAATCCTAATCCGCCAAATCGGCGAGTCGTGCTGCTATCCGCCTGACGAAAATACTCAAACACATGAGGCAAGAAATCTGGGCGAATCCCCTGCCCGTTGTCGCTAACCTGAATCTGAGCGTAGGCTTCGACCCGCGTGAGTCGAACTTCGATACGACCACCAGACGGTGTGAACTTGATCGCATTCGAGAGCAAATTCCACACGACTTGTTGTAGACGATTGGCATCGCCGTTAACTTGCCCAACCTTCGAGTTCAAAATTGTCTGAATTTGAATGCCTTTTGCTTCAGCGGATAATTGCACTGTTTCGAGGGCGGCTTCGATCGTAGTCACTAAGTTCCCAGGAAAAGAATTCAATCTCAGTTTGCCTTGCAGAATCCGAGAGACATCGAGCAAGTCTTCAATTAGTTGAGCCTGAAGTTTGGCATTGCGCTCGATTGTTTCTAGAGCGCGATCGGCAGCTTGTGGCTCAAAGGGGCGGGTACGTAAAAGCCGTGTCCAACCTAAAATCGGATTGAGGGGGGTTCTTAATTCATGAGACAGCACTGCGAGGAATTCATCTTTAATGCGGTTCGCGGCTTCTGCCTGCTCACGGGCAATCTGTTCTCGCCTCAGTAGTTGTTCACGTTCTACCTCTATGGCTTTGCGCTCTGTCACATCAATGGTCGCGCCTAGCATTCGCACTGGACTGCCTTGTTGGTCAAAAATCACGCCTCCTTTAGTAGAGAGCCAGCGAATTTCACCAGTGGGATGGACAGCCCGAAGTTCAATTTCATAGCCTGATCGATCCTTTAGAGCCTGCTGGATAGCTTCTGACACTTTTGCCTGATCCTCAGGATGAATTAGTTCAGCAAAATCCTCGACTTTGCCGCTAAAGGTTTCGGGCGCTAAGCCATGAAAGTGATAAATTTGTTCCGACCACGTGATGTGATTATTCGCAATATCCCAATCCCAAATCCCTGATTGACCCACTAATAACGCTAAACGTAGCCGTTCTTCGCTCTGGCGTAAGGATTCTTCTGCCCGTTTGTACTCCGTTACGTCAGTAGCTACGGCAAGCACTGTTGTGATCTGTTCTTCTTGTACTAATTCAGGCACAAAGCGAGCTTGATACAACCGCATTTCGCCATTGGGATTGGGAAACTCATATTTAATCGAGGAACTCTGTCCCGTTTCAAAGACCTGCTGTAGAGTGGCGTACCAGAATTGCGATCGCTCGTCTGTAAATCCCAGTTCAACGCCTGTTTTGCCAATAAACTGTTCTGGTGGGATACCCAATGCCCGATCAATGCTGGGGTTGATATAGAGATAGCGGAGGTCACGATCGTAGCGAACGATGATATCCGGTGTATTCTCAACGACCGCACGGAACATCTGTTCACTCTCTCGTAATTCGTCTTCAACCTGTTTGCGATCGGTAATATCGTGAACTGTACCTACAACCTGATAGGCTCGTCCATCTGGCAACCGAGACGAAACCGTGTTACGGCTCCATAGGCAACGCCACTCACCGTTAGCATGACGCATCCGGTACTCATGATCAAAAACCTCACCATCTTGTGCCCGATTCAGCCGTTCGATCTGAGTTCCAAGGTTTGCAAAATCTTCAGGATGCATCAGTTGGGGAAAGAGCTGATCGCCGAATATCTGAATTTGTTCGGGTGTATAGCCTAGCAGTTCCCCAATTTGGCGATTGACATAGACATTGCGCTGCTCCAGCATGTCATAGACATAGAGCGTTCCCGGTATTGCATCGGCAATCTGCTGAATGAACCGTTGGCTTTCTTGAAGTTGTAACTCAGCGCGTTTACGTTCGTCTTCGACGCGCACGCGTTCGCTAATGTCAGTTGTGCTACCGATAAGGCGCGTGGGGTTGCCGTCAGCATCTCGCTCTACAACTAAGCACTGATCCAGAACATAAACATACTGATTCGACTTATTGAGGACTCGATATTCAGCAGTAAAGTAATCATCCTTCGTCACCGCAACGGAGGCTCGCTCCTGAATGGATAGTAAATCATCCGGATGAACGCGATCGCGCCACCAAGCTCCAGTTGGCTCCGCTTCTTCTAGGGAATGACCTAAAATTCGGGTTAATCCATCTGTTCGCTCGACTCGATCCAGTTCAATATCCCAGTCATAAATCAAGCAATTGACTGCCTTTGCTGCGAGTTGAAAGCGTTCATTAGCCGCTCTTAAATGTTCTTCACTCCCCCGGAGTGCCGCTTCAGTTTGCTTTCGCTCTATTCTTTCTTGGCTAAGTTGCTGCTGGAGTTGCTGAAGTTCCTGCTGACATTGGCTGTGAGACTGCTCCAGATCTAATAGGCGTTGGCGAAGTGCGTTTACCTCGTCGAGATACGGATTCGTATGGGTGCCAGGGTTGTTCATTGTATCTGGGAGTTTCAGGAGATTGAGTAATAGAGCAGAAAAGCGTAAAAAATATCTGAATTCACTAGGTCTGATGCAGTAACTCAGCGATCGCTTGCACTAACGCCTCTGGATTAACTGGCTTGGAAAGATGCCACTGAAACCCAGCCGCTAAGGCTTGCCGTTGATTCACATCACCGGCATAAGCCGTTAGTGCAATCGCTGGAATTTCTCCACCCTGTTCAGGGGGCAATTCTCGAACGCACTGTATCAGAGTATAACCATCTACTTCAGGCATCCCAATATCGGCAACAATCAAGTGTGGGTTTGATTGCTGGACCCTCTCTAGCGCCTCGGTTGCCCGAGATACAGAAATTACCGTCGCTCCTGCCTCCTCTAAGATAAATTGAACGAGTTCAAGATTATCCACTTCATCATCAACCACTAGAACTTGGACACCTTGCAAATCCGTATCGCTCATCGGTACGGTCTCCTCTGAGGTTGAAGGGAATGTTGGCATCAGGGGAAGCGTCACGGTAAACGTTGCCCCTTGTCCTTCGCCGGGGCTTTCTGCTTTGACTTGACCGCCATGTAACTCCACGAGATGACGCACGATCGCCAGTCCCAAGCCCAAGCCGCCAAATTTCCGGGTGCTTGCACCATCCCCCTGTCGAAAATAATCAAATACGTAGGGTAGGAAATGAGCAGGAATACCTTTACCGTTATCGCGAACGGTAATTTCAGCATGATTGTTTGCCGCTGCTAGTATCACCTCGACTCGACCGCCTGTGGGCGTGAACTTCACTGCGTTGGACAGCAAATTCCAAACAACTTGCTGGAGGCGAGTTGAATCGCCCAAAACGTGCCCAACTTCAGTCTCTAGATTCGCCTCGATCGTGATCGATTTCGCTTCTGCGGCGAGTTGCACCGTCTCGATCGCGGCTCGGATCGTCGATGCTAAGGGAATTGGATGCACGCTCAGACTCAGTTTTCCTTGCAGAATTCGGGAAACATCCAGTAAATCTTCAATGAGTTCCGATTGCAGCTTGGCATTGCGCTCGATCGTCGTAATCGCCTGGACGGTTCTAGTTGCATCCAGATTGCCAGTTTTCAATAGCTTTGCCCAACCGAGAATGGGATTCAAGGGCGATCTCAGCTCGTGGGACAAGACGGCGAGAAATTCATCTTTCAGGCGATTCGCTGTTTCCGCTTGTTCTCGTGCTATTTTTTCGCGTCCCAGTAATCGTTCTCGCTCTTGTTCCGCTTGTTTTCGCTCTGTAATATTTTCAGCAAAAATGATGATGCCACCAATCTCGTTTTCACGGACGTACCAGGGCAGAATTTCCCAATGCAACCAAATGCCAGAGTTATCGTGACGGGGATAGTAATCTTCTTCACACCGTTCGGCTGCTCCAGCAAGACAGCGTAGATGCACCTGCCGCCACTGATCGGGAATATCAGGTATCACTTCATAGTGAGAAAGCCCTTCTAAATTCGTGTAGTCTGGGGCGTATTCTTGCATCCAGCAGCGGCTTGCAGAGATATAATGCATCTGTCGATCGAGCATGGCAACCGCAGCTGGAGTGTGTTCAATAAACATCTGCAGCGTTTGATTCGTTGCCTGTTCGCGAGCTAAGAATTGTTCACGTTCTTGTTCTGCCCGTTTACGCTCAGTAATATCCTGCACAACGCCCAGCATTCCAAGAAGCCCTGAAGTATCATATTGAGCACGTCCTTTGGCAGCGATCCATCGCTGTGTTCCATCAGCAATAATTACTCGGTACTCAATGTCATAGTCAATGCGTTCGCTGATTGCCTGTTCGACAGCAATCCTTGCTTTTTCCTGGTCTTCTTCGTGCAGCCGTTGTCGCAACTGTGTCCAAGTTAAATTTGCGCCAGGTTGAACGTCGAAGATTTCGCACGCCTGTTGGGAGAAAGTAACGCGATCGGTTGACGCATCCCAACTCCAGTCCCCCATCTTAGCGGCAGTCAGAGCAAGACTAAGCCGCTCTGCACTGGCTCGGAGTGATTCTTCAAACTGCTTGCGTTCCGTAATATCGAGCGTGACCCCAACCAGGCGAATTGGATTGCCGTTGTCATCGTAAATTAAACCGCCTCGTGCAATGAGCCAATGTAAACTCCCGTCTGGGTAGAAACATCGTTCTTCAACTTCATAATCCGTGCGCTCCTCGATTGATCTCTGGATTGCGGCTTGAACACGATCGCGATCCTCTGGGTGCAGTGCAGCAAATAAGGTTTCATGAGTAAATTCAGCATCAGCAGGTAGTCCAAAGTTCGCTTTGCACTGATCAGAACAGGTAAGGACATGGGTCATCAAGTCATGCTGCCAGGAGCCGAGCTTTGCCGTACGAAGGGCAATCTTCAGATGTTGCTCACGCTCTTGAAGGGTAGCTTCAATGCGTTTCTGCTCAGAAATATCGACAGCAACCCCACCCAGTAGTTTTCCTTCAATCTGATGATTGATCGGAAACTTGTATACCAGATAGTCTCCAGTACTTCCGTCAAGGCGAGGAGCACGCTCAATCGTCTCAATCGCCGCTCCAGTTTCAAACACGCGCTGATTATTCTGTAAGAATTGTTCGGCTATTTCCGCCGGAAAGATTTCCGAGATGTGTTTTCCGACTGCATCTTCAGGGCAAGAAAAGAGTTTGAAGTAGGTGGGATTTAAGTAGAGCAATCGTCCTGATTGATCAGCAATCCAGGATGCTGCAGGATTGTGGTTCATAAATGCTTGAAACCGCAATTCACTCTCTCGCAGGGCGGCTTCTTTTTGCTTTCGTTGAGTAATGTCGATCGTCAGAATCGTAATATTTGTGTCACACGGGCAAACTCGCAACTCAAACCAGCGTTGCCACTTCGAGCAAAAATACTCTAGTTGAACAGGTGTTTGCTCTGTCCTCGATCGCTGAAATTGTTGCTGAATTTCAAGGGTTGCCCATTCAGGACAAATATCCCAAATAATTTTGCCGACTGTATCTTCTTTTCGAACTCCAAACCATTCGGTTTGTTGGCGATTCAGGTTGGTTAAACACCACTCCTGATCAAGAACAGCGATGCCATCAGAAAGGCATTCCCAAATGCTTTTCTCACCCATTGCCAGACTTGTTGCCTCTAAACTGCTCATCGCTGTTCTCACCCCCGGTTTACTAATGCTGCGGTTTCTTCAGAGTTGTAAAAAGTGCTAACTGCCCTCACAAGTTCTTCTTGCTCAACTGGCTTAGTCATATGCCGTTGAAATCCTGCTTGTAGGGCTTGTTGCTGATCAATTTCTCCCGCATAAGCGGTCAAGGCGATCCACGACTGACACAATTTAGAGATTCGCTATGTAATTTGCACCATCATTAGAGTCCAGGGGCAAAGTAATGGTCTAAAAGCTGCTGACTCCGTTCACGTATCTCCCCAGTTTCAGATTGGTTGATCTCACTGAGAACGGCGTAGATTTGTTTGAGAGCTAGGGTAGACGGCTGCATTCGTCCGTTTTCCCATCGATTAATCGTGCCGTAGGCAACGCCCAAGACTCTACCAAGCTCTTCCTGTGTTAGCGCGGTTAGTTGTCGCAATTCTCGAATCAAGCGACTAACGTCAGGCTGCTCCAGCCTGGGAGTCTTTGGTAGCAGAACCGTGTGAACAGTGGCTTTCATATCTATAAACGGGTTTAACGGAAAATCGGTATAACGAACGTTACAGGCAGATTATCTACCGATTTAGTAGGACTCGTTTTCTACCTTAAGGTGGAAGAGGTTACCGATTGACTAAACTGAGCTCTGGGTAATTTCTGTTTTTATTCATACTTTCGATTTAATCTACCTGTAGATTGATGATTTGATATCGCTTTTAAGTTTTCCAAACTATGCTTCTGCGCTTCCGCATATTAGGAGGATGTCAGCTAAGCACGAGCAATCCTAATAGGAGGCTGCTCAGAGAGCAGTCAGCTTCAAGCTGCACAGATGCAAGAGCAACTACTGTGCTTTGATCAGCACTAGAGTTGTTGGGGAATAACTTAATTTCAAAGTAGAATTCCGACGGTTGCTGTGTTTTGCTATCTGCTCGGGCTGCTTTCAAACGGAAGGTACGCACAGAGCAGCTTTAAGCAGTGATGAATTCAGGAAGAAAATCATGATGTAAAAATTACAAGGAACATAGAATTCAGGGAATACCAGCCTTGAGAACACAGCAAATGATTTCAAATGGGTTCTATAGACGCCTTGATGCCGGGAAGCGCCTTTAATTCTTAAATCCATCTTAACAATAGTCTGGACAGAATTTTGACAAGAAAGCTACCCATCGCTTAGGGTGCGAATAATCACAAACCCACCGATGGATAGCTATGGAAGCCATTGTACAAAGCCTGCTTGTCAAAGCGGGCAATTTCGCAAACCGCAAACGAAATTCTTAGTAGACTTTATTCACAACGATGTTGCTGGTGTGTGGCAAAGCCAACTTCACGAACCTGAGCCGCTACAGCCGTTTGAGCGAGCGGACTTACCGCCAACAGTACAGACAGGACTTCGAGTTTTCTCGATTCAATCAGGCGTTGATTGCTTAGACAAGTCGAGCAGGCGCGGCAATGGTCGCGGTGATGGACTGTTCGTTTGTGACTAAAAGTGGCAAGCTGACCTTTGGACTCGATGCGTTTTGGAATGGGTGTGCCAGTCGAGTGGAAACGGGATTGGAGGTGTCAGTCGTGGGAGCCGTCGATGTCGAAACCGAGCAGGGGTATGCGTTGTCCGCCGAGCAAGCTTATGCTCAATCAAGCTTGCCAGAGTTCAGTCGCATGGATCAATATCTCTATCATCTCGACTGTGTACGACCTCACTTGCCACCGGAAGTCGAATATCTCGCAGTCGATGGTGCTTATGCCAAAGAAGGCTTTGTCACGGGAGCGGTGGATTTGAAGTTGCACGTTATCAGCAAATTGCGATGTGATGCGAATCTTCAGTTTCTCTACACAGGTGTACAGAAGCGACGTGGTAGACCGCGCAAGTATGCAGGCAAAGTGGACCTGAGCGATTTGAGCCACTTCACTTTTGTCAAAACCGTGCAACCGGACGTTGACCTGTACACGGCAGTTGTCTGGCACGTCTCGCTCAAACGCACGATTCGAGTCGCTTATCTCGTAGATTGTCGCCATTCGACTCGTGTTCGCACTTGTCTGTTATTTTCCACCAACATCGAGCAAGATCCGATGCAGATTGTCCAGTATTACAAGCTGCGTTTCCAGATTGAATTTCTATTTCGCGATGCCAAGCAATTCACCGGGCTGGAGGATTGCCAAGCCAGGGATGCTCAAAAGTTAGCGTTTCATTTCAATGCCAGTCTCACCGCGCTCAATCTCGCCAAGTTAGACGCACTCCAGCAGCACTCAGATCCAGCCTCATCTGTCTTCTCGATAACCAGTGTGAAGCGGCGAATGTTCAATCAGCACCTCCTCGACCGATTTATTTGCAGCTTAGACCTGGAGCCAAGCCAAATTAAATCTCATCCCAACTACTCAAGCCTTTGCAATTACAGCATTATCGTCGCATAATTCTGTCCAAAGCATTGATCTTAAGAGGAATGTTAAAAAAAATCTTCCCCCGTATGGTAGTTTGAAAAACACAATGTTCCGCCAATCGTCATAAGTCATGGGGCTAAGAAACTCTCTCTGGCTAAGAAATTATACTGCGCCATTTCTTGCAGCTGGGTTAGCGCTCCTGCTCACCTTGCTGCTACGATCGCTGCTCTATCCGACGTTGCTTCCCTTTTTCTATGCAGCAGTAGCGATTAGTGCTTGGTCAGGTGGAATGATGGCGGGGCTGATCGCGATCGGCTTATCGGTGTTAGCCATTCAAGTCTTTTTGCTTGCCCCAATTGACGCACTGCCGACTGCCCTGAGCAGCGTTACACAACTTGGAGCTTTTGTACTCGTCACAGGGTTGATTAGCTCTCTCGCTGCCGAGTCTCGTACTAAACGGCAGATAGAAATCCTGTATCAACAAGTGCAAAAACAGTTTGATGTCTTGAATCGCATTCTAGCGGCATCGACCGATCATATTTATGTGTTCGATCGCTTAGGTCGCTATTCCTATGTGAGCCAGGGAGGCGCTCAGATTTTGGGATTTCAACCGGATGAAATCGTGGGGAAAACTTGGCGTGAGTTAGGATTGCCAGCCGAACTCATGGAGCGAGTAGATGCCCAGCGAGAGCAAGTGATACAAACCGGGAAGCCCCTCAAGGAAGAAACTAATTTTGCGACTCCTGATGGCATTCGATATTACGAGTATATTTTCACACCTTTGCGAACCTCAGGAAGCATGGTTGAGGCAGTTGTGGGGGTTTCGCGTGACATCACTGAACGCAAGCAAGCAGAAGCTGCCTTGCGAGAAAGCCAAGCGCTATTTCAGAATTTTATGCAGCATAGCCCAGCTACAGCCTACATCAAGGATGAAGCAGGACGTTATCTTTACG
Source organism: Leptolyngbya sp. AS-A5 (assembly GCF_039962495.1). Taxonomy (NCBI): domain Bacteria; kingdom Bacillati; phylum Cyanobacteriota; class Cyanophyceae; order Leptolyngbyales; family Leptolyngbyaceae; genus Leptolyngbya; species Leptolyngbya sp. AS-A5. The sequence goes on from NZ_JAMPLL010000026.1 coordinate 36,472, forward strand.
TCAATCCGTTAATTGAACGAACTTTTGGGCGATCGCTCGATGAATGGGTGGAAAAAACCGATTTTGATTTATTTCCGGCTGAAGCAGTACAGCAGTGGCGGCAGAATGATTTGCAGGTGTTGACTGAAGGCAAAACGCTGCAAGTCACCGAAATTGCTCCACAAGCAGATGGAGACCATTACTATCTTTCGTTTAAGTTTCCATTACAAAATGCTGCCGGACAACAGCTAATGGCGGGAATGTCGATCGATGTGACCGAACAAAAGCGGGCTGAACAAGCGCTAGCAGAAAGCGAACACCGCTACGCCCAAATTCTCAACTCAGTTCAAGATATGGTATTTTGCAAGGCTCCCGGTTCCGTAGTGGTCTACGCAAACAAAGCAGCCTGTGATTACTACAAAATGACGGTTGAGGAACTGCGCGGTGTTACCGATGTCCCCTTTAACGAACTGGATTTCACTCAACAATATTTGCAAGATGACCTGAAAGTGTTTACAACCGGAGAACCCGTCGAAGTTCTAGAAGAGCCAAACCGAAGAGCAGACGGAGAAATCTACTACTTCCATACGATCAAAACTCCGGTTTTTGACACTCAGGGGAATGTGACTGAGTTAGTAGGGGTATCGCGTGACATCACAGAACGGATTCGAGCAGAGGCGGCTTTGCGAGAAAGCGAGGCTCGGTTTCGAGCCGTTTTTGAGTCGAATATGATGGGCATTCTGTTCTGGAGTGTCGATGGGTTATTTACCGATGCCAACGATGTCTTTCTTCAGATGGTCGGCTACACTCGCGACGATTTAGCACGGGGAGCCGTGCGTTGGGATGAAATGACTCCATCGGAATACCGTTCTTTAGACCAGCACGCTTTGGCAGAGATTCTCGATCGTGGTGTCTGTGTTCCCTATGAGAAAGAATATCTCTGTAAAGATGGGAGCCGTTTGCCCGTTTTGATTGGGGGTGCGTTGCTGCAAGGGTTTACCGATCGTGGTGTTTGCTTTGTGCTTGATATTACCGATCGTAAGCAAAAAGAGATCGAACGGGCGCAACTGCTGGAGCGGGAACAGAAAGCCAGAGCCGAGGCAGAGCTTCAGCGCAGTTATTTATATTCCCTATTGATGCAAGCTCCTGCCCATATCTGTATCCAGCGCGGAGCAGACCATGTGTTTGAGTTTGCCAATCCGCTCTATAGCCAGTTAGTGGGTGGACGAGAGTTAATGGGTCATCCGGTGCGCGAAGCCTTTCCTGACCTGGAAAGACAGGGCTTTTTTGAATTGCTTGATCAGGTGTTGGAGACGGGGGAACCCTTTATCGGTAAAGAAGCGGCAGCCGAATGGGATCGACTGGGTAACGGCACCTTAGAGGAAGGATTTTTCAATTTTGTGTACCAACCGATGCGAGGGATTGACGGCAAGCCTGAGGGCATCATGACCTTTGCATTTGAAGTCACCGATCAGGTACTGGCACGGCGGCAGGCAGAAACCCTGGCAGAAAATTTACAAATTCAGCAACAGGCGTTGCAAGAGAGCGAAGCCCGCTTTCGTCACTTGGCAGATACCGCTCCTGTCTTAATCTGGATGTCGGGTACTGATAAGCTCTGCACCTACTTCAATAAACCTTGGCTAGATTTTACGGGACGGACGATCGAGCAAGAGTTGGGTAACGGTTGGGCAGAGGGAGTACATCCTGACGATTTTCAATATTGCCTAGAAATTTACACAGGTTCGTTTGATGCGCGTCGGGAATTCAAAATGGAGTACCGTTTGCGACGGTTTGACAGTGAGTATCGTTGGGTGCTTGATCATGGTGTCCCACGCTTTACACCGGATGGGGAATTTTTGGGCTACATCGGTTCTTGTATTGATATTCACGATCGTAAACAGGCAGAAGAACAAATCCGCCGCCTGAACGAGGAACTAGAGTATCGCGTCAAGAAACGCACCCAACAATTACAAGCAACGAATAAAGAACTGGAAGCGTTTTCTTATTCGGTTTCCCACGATTTACGCGCACCCCTGCGGCATATCAATGGCTTTATCGATCTGCTGCAACGACGGCTAGGAACTTCCACTGCTTTAGATGAAACCAGCCAGCGTTATTTAAGAACCATTACTGACACCACTAAAGAAGCTGGCAGGATGGTGGATGATTTGCTGGCATTCTCCCGGATGGGACGAACCGAAATGCGACTGACAACACTAGATCTCAATCAGTTGTTGCAGGAAGTGCGGCGAGAGATGGAGCAAGATTTGGAGGATAGAACCATTGATTGGCACGTTGAATCCTTGCCTGTTGTTCAGGCTGATCCTTCAATGATGCGCTTAGTGTTACGCAACCTATTAGAAAATGCTGTGAAATATACCCGTACTCGGACTGAAGCAATCATTCAAATCAGGAGTACCAGCACTGAGAATGAGACCATCGTCTCTGTGCATGATAATGGGGTAGGCTTTGATATGCAGTATGTACATAAACTTTTTGGCGTGTTTCAACGGCTGCATACTAATGAACAATTTGAAGGAACAGGCATTGGGCTAGCCAATGTGCAGCGCATTATTCACCGTCATGGTGGAAAGGTTTGGGCAGAAGGAGAACTCGATCGCGGTGCTGCCTTTTACTTATCCTTGCCCAACACCCCGCCGAAGGAGGCGACATGGAACTAAAGCGAATTTTATTGGTAGAAGATAGTGCTAGAGATATTGAATTAATTCTGGCAGCCCTTGCAGAACATTGTTTAGCGAACGAAGTCATCGTTACACGAGATGGAGAAGAGGCTCTAGATTATTTGTATCGGCGTGGGATTTATCGCTTACGCAGTGAAGGGCTTCCGGGCGTAGTGCTCCTGGATTTGAAATTGCCTAAAGTCGATGGACTAGAAGTGCTGAGCAAGTTAAAAGCTGACCCAGAGTTGAAAGCTGTGCCTGTGGTCATTTTGACTTCTTCACGAGAAGAAAAAGATTTGGTTAGTAGCTATAACCTCGGTAGCAATGCTTATGTCGTTAAACCTGTAGACTTCCATGAATTTGTCGAAGCGATTAAGGAACTAGGGTTGTTTTGGGCAGTGGTGAATCAACCGCCGCCTGGATCCCTTCCCCCTGCCCGCGCTGCATCTTGACGTTAGGATTACATATATTTATGCTCCGTTTTTTATTACTTGAAGATAGCGCGATCGATGCCGATCTCATTCAAGCAGTTTTGCTAGAAGGGGGATTGGAAGTTGACCTTAAATTAGCTCAAACTCGCAACGATTTTATAACAGCCCTTGACTACCAGGCGTTCGATCTGATTCTGGCAGACTATTCACTCCCTGGCTTCGATGGATCGTCTGCTCTTGAAATTGTTCAGGAACAGTGTCCGGCTATACCCTTCATTTTTGTTTCCGGGACGCTCGGAGAAGAAGTGGCAGTAGAAATGCTGAAAAGCGGTGCAACCGATTACGTCCTGAAACAACGACTAGAACGGTTGATTCCTTCGGTAAAGCGTGCTTTGAAAGAAGCGGAGGAACGGGCTGCTCGCAAAGATGCAGAAGAAAGACTGATCAATTATGCAAATCGCTTACAGACGCTATCAGAAACTTCTCGCAGCTTTTCCGAAGCGATTTTGGATTTTCAAACTCTACTCAATACAGTGTGCTGCACCATTGGAGAGTTACTTGGGGATGCTTGCATTCTGCAACTTGTTTCTGATGATGAACAGTGGCTTCAGATTCCGGCAGTCTATCATCGTAATCCTGAAGTGGTGACGCGAGTACAGCAGGCTGCCAACGCTTTCCCACAACGGATTTACGAAGGGCTGTCAGCTCAGGTACTTCAAACTCAGCAGCCTTTGTTTCTGTCCACGACGACTAATGCAGAACTACAGGTTTCGACACAAACGGAAGCCTCCTACCTAGAGCAATTTACAATCCATAGCCTCATGATTGTGCCACTCCGAGTCCGAAACCGGAGCATCGGCAGCCTCAGTTTGATTCGAGAGACACCTGATAAATCCTATACGATCGATGATCAAACGTTTTTGCAAGATTTAGCCAATCGCGCTGCGCTTGCGATCGACAATGCTCACCTTTATCAAAGATCCCAAGAAGCCAATCGAATTAAGGATGAATTTCTGGCGATGCTCTCCCACGAGTTGAGATCGCCCCTGAACGCTATTATCGGTTGGTTGAGTTTGCTGCGGAGTCGCCAGTTTGATGGAGCTACAACGACTCGCGCTCTAGAAACCGTGGAGCGGAATGCCAAAGCCCAAGCAAGACTGGTTGAAGATTTGCTTGATGTATCCCGTGTTCTTCAAGGCAAACTTCGTCTCACCCTTCGTCCTCTGGAACTATTACCTGTTGTTGAAGCTGCGATCGACACCGTGCGCCCAACGGCTGAGGCAAAAAACATCCAATTGCACCTAGCTCTAGATCCTCAAATCGGGAAAGTTTCGGGCGATGCAGAACGTTTGCAGCAAGTCATATGGAATCTCATGAGCAATGCTGTGAAATTCACACCAAAGGGAGGACGGGTTGAGGTCAAGCTAGAAAAAGCTGGCACAGACGCGGATGGGCAATCTGCTCTCGCTTTCGATGCCCAAATTACAGTATCCGACACCGGACAGGGGATAAAATCTGAATTTCTTCCCTATGTCTTCGATCGCTTTCGCCAAGCAGATAGTTCAATTACCCGGACTCATGGCGGTTTGGGCTTAGGTCTAGCCATTGTCCGCCATCTCGTCGATTTGCATGGAGGACAGGTTTTTGCTGATAGTGCAGGTGAAGGCAGAGGCGCAACCTTCACCGTAAGGCTGCCACTGCTGGCTCCAAAACCGGATTTCAGACGAACCCAGTTTAACTCTCTTGAAATTGCCACGATTGATCCATTTCACTGTGCAGCTCGCTTAAACGGGCGACGGATTTTGATCATTGATGATGATTTGGATGCTCGCTTCTTATTGCTCTCGGTCTTAGAAGAATGTGGTGCGGAAGTTGTCACTGCAACATCAGCGAGTGAAGGGCTCTCAGCCTTAACCAGTTCTGGGAACTCATTTGACTTGCTAATTAGTGATATTGGGATGCCCGGTGAGGATGGATATACTCTCTTACGACGGGTACGCTCGCTGCACGTAGAGCAAGGGGGGCAGATGTCCGCAATTCTGAAGAACGCTTGTCGTATTCCTGCGATCGCGGTGACTGCATATGCCAGAGAAGAGGATCGTCAGGCTGCGCTCTTGGCAGGTTTTCAAGCTCATCTTGCGAAACCAATTGATCCAACTCAGCTTATTCTGTTAGTTGCAGATTTGGTCAGTCAAACAGCAAGCGAAGTATTGTTCTAAAGCAAAAGAATTTGAACCTTTCCATCTCTAAATAATCACCAGTTGATAGGATGACAGGTTGCTAGGAGTCTTTCTTTTTGCTCTCGGGCAGGACTTGTGCAATTTCTCCCATTAATTCCTCTGAACCAACTGGCTTGGCAAGATGTCGCTGAAACCCAGCCACTAAAGCTTGTTGTTGATTCAGCTCACTCGCATAAGCCGTCAGCGCAATAGCTGGAATTTGTCCGCCCTGTTTGGGAGAGGGTTCCCGGACTCACTGCATCAGGGCATAACCATCCATTTCAGGCATCCCAATATCGGCAACAATCAGGTGTGGCTTTAATTGAAGGAGCTTCTCGAGTGCTTCCGTTGCCAGGGATACAGAAATCACCGTTGCTCCTGCTTGCTAAGATAAATTGAACGAGTTCAAGATTATCCGCTTCATCATCAATCACTAGAACATAAACGCCTTGTAGATTAAAGATTGCTCAACCTCTATCCTGCACAAATTCTCATCATTTTTGTGCTCTTAAATATGGGCTCGCTGTCACCCCTCTAAACTTCGCCATTCAATTCTCACCTATCTTCATGCTCGTAATAGGAGGCAATAGTGTACAACTTTATTTTCAGGAGCTTCTACAACTAATCTAAAGCTGTGCGCAACTTCATTTTCTAACGGATCAGAAGAATGAATCTAACTATTAGCCTTTTGGGATAATTCGGTGTACAGCTTTATTTTCAACTTACAGCCGCGCTTACCCTGAAATACGAACGCCTCGGAAGGGAAGAGCCCGCAAGATATTGTGAGATTGCCTTGACCACTGCCCCATTCACCGTCACACTCCGAAACTTCCCGGTCTTGCTTTGCTTGACCCGCAGCACATCACCGGGTTGAAGTAGGCGCACCTGACCCATCGTGAGCGAAAGCAGTTCATTGGCACGGAAGGCAGTATTGATACCAGCACAAACAGACAAAGATCCCGTGGCTGGTCACGCAACAGTTTCTTGATCCGGTCGATCGCCTTCTTATCCCGGATCGGTTCAACTGTGAGAAGAGATCCCGGAAGCGGATGATGAGGATTTTCGCCTTTTTGGAACGCGATGCCATCCTGCAGCAATTGATAGAAGGGGTTATCGTGACCGATGTGAAGGGGCGAATTACGTTTGTCAATGATGCCGCCTCACGGTTGCACGGAGTTGCCAAGCTCGATGTTCTACCGGAAGACTATAGCGAGATGTATCATCTCTACACTGAAGAAGGACATCCTTATCCTGCAGCAGAGCTACCTTTAAGTCGAGCTGTGCTCAAAGATGAGGTCGTGAAAGAGGCACGCTGGCGGATTCGGCGATCAGATGGGACAGAGATTCTAGTGGAGGGCAATGCTCGCCCCGTCTACGATGAGCAGGGCAGAAAAATTGCTGCGGTACTTACCCTGCGAGCATTATGAAGTGAACAATGGGGAACTCATCGCCTGTTCCGATTGAACACGAGTATGTCAACTAATTTGTGTCAAAGATCAAAATCAAGGGGCATGTCGATAGTTACGGCAGTGCTTCTCCAAGCTGACCCACATCATCCAGAGTCAGGTCTCCTTTTTCTCCAAGAAGAGCAGCGACAGCCGCATGATTGAGGGGTCGGGAGAAAATGTAGCCTTGCCCATTCTCACATCTCAACACCTTCAGTTGAGCTAACTGTTTCTTCGTCTCTACACCCTCGGCGACCACATCCATCCCCAGATTCCAGGCTAAGGTAACCACAGTGCGAATAATTTCCATTTTTTCTAAATCGTCTTCTACATGGGTGATGAAGGAGCGATCAATCTTCAACGTATCCACTGGAAAGCGGTGTAAATAGCCCAAGGAGGAATATCCTGTTCCGAAATCATCGATCGAGAGATGCAGTCCTAAGTCTCTTAGTTTTTGAAGCATTTCAACCGCTGCATCCGCATTTTCCATCACCGTGCTCTCTGTAATTTCTAGCTTTAAGCACTGAGCACTGAGTCCTGTTTCTTGCAAAATTCTCTGAACTTGATCCACTAAATCTGATTGAGCGAACTGTTTGCTGGAAACATTAACACTGATAGTAAGGGGTGGATTTGTCGGAAACTGAATCTGCCATTCCCGCATTTGACGGCAGGCTTCTCGCATAACCCACCAGCCGAGTGGAATAATCAATCCAGTCTCTTCGGCGATTGGAATAAACTCGGATGGCATAATCAAGCCGCGCTTCGGATGCTGCCATCGAATCAACGCTTCCAACCCGTTGATTCTGTCATTTCTGATGGACACAATAGGCTGATAATAAAGCTGAAATTCCTGATTCTGCAGCGCTCGCCGCATATCATTTTCCATATGCAACAGCGCTACTGCAGAATCGTGCATTGAGGGGTCGAACACTTGATGGCGACCTCGACCCAGCGCCTTTGCACGATACATCGCCGTGTCCGCATCTCTCAACAGGTCTTCCGGTCGCTCATAACTCGCTGTACCGAGAATGATACCAATACTAGCGGTTGCGAAAATCTCCTGCCCATCTAAGTGAAAAGGATGCCTGAGTGCCTGTTGTACACCCTCAGCAATCTCAGTAGCGTCTTCATCCTCTTGAATATCATCTAGCAAAATCACAAACTCATCTCCACCGAGACGGGCAAAGGTATCACCCGGTCGTAAGCGCTCACCCAAGCGTTCAGCGATTGCCATTAAAAGCTGATCGCCAACCATATGCCCCAAACTATCGTTAATCACCTTAAAGCGATCGAGATCGATAAACAGGACGGCAAAACAGTAATCCGCATGGCGTTTAGATAACTGAATTGCATGTCCTAAGCGATCCATAAACAAGATGCGATTGGCTAGACCGGTTAGAGAATCGTGTAAAGCATCATGTAAGAGCTGTTCTTCTGCTTGCTTCCGCTCGGTAATATCGGTCTGAGAGCCGACCATCCGATATGCCTTGCCGTTCTTATCCCGGACGACAAAGCCGCGGCTGAGCATCCAAAGATACCGCCCATCCTTGTGCAGCAGGCGATGTTCGCTTTCAAACTGCGTTGTGATTCCCTCAATACAAGCTGCAATCTCTTGATGCACTTTCACCGTCTCTTCAGGATGAATCCGATTCAGCCATTCATCAGGATGATTCGCAATTTCGCTGTCCTCATACCCCAGCATCGATTTCCAGCGCGATGAGAAAAAAACTTGGTTCAGAACTAGATTCCAATCCCACAATCCATCATGCGTGCCCTGAATTGCTAAAGCATAGCGCTCTTCACTTTCGCGCAATGCCGCTTCGACCAGCTTATTCTCTGTAATATCTGAAACGGAGCCCTCATAGTAAAGCACCTGATTGTTAGCATCCCGCACGACTCGGGCAGCTTCCGAAATCCAAATCACGCGACCATCCTTGCGATAGACTTGGGACTCAAATTTTGTGATTACATCCTGCTGCTGCAATAAGGTGATAAATTCTTTGCGACGATTCCGATCTATGTATAACTGATGCTCGATGTTGGTCAAAGCCCTGAGCAGTTCTTTAGGTGAGCCATAACCATAAATTTGGGCTAGAGCGGGATTCGCGCTGAGGTAGTGTCCATCTGGAGTGGTTTGAAACAGTCCAGTGATCGCATTCTCAAAAATGCTGTGGTATTTTTCCTCAACTTGTCGCAAGGCTGCCTCAGCGCGTTGACGTTCTATGAGAAATAAGGCTAACCGTTGCACTAAGAAAAGCATGATGCCACCACCAATGATCCCAATAACGAATAGGGATATTGTGAGATAGCTCAGGCTTTTCCTGCCTTGGTGGTAAATCTCGCGAGGAGTATCGACTCGTAATAGCAGCGCTGGTTGATGGTAGAGATCACTCAGCAGGACGTGTCCCTCAATGATCTGTTCGCTCACGGGGCGGACTAGCATTGGGGAGCGAGTTGTCAAAGCAGGACGTACTGCTTCAAAATCTTTGGGAAGATTGCCTTGAAGCTGCTGGACGGTAAGCTGCGATCTCGTCACCTCAGAGAGCCGTTGAATCGCATTGGCATCTAAATAACGACCAAAAATTAGCACCCCTCGAATCGGTCCTTTACTCTCACTCGTCAGAATGGGTCTAGATGCGATTAACATTGGACCGGATGGCAATAATATGATTCCTGCCAAGTTAGTGCCAAGAAGGGGTTGCTGAAGCAGTGGATCTTCAGCTGAAAGGTGTTCTAAAACTTTGGGTGGAATGGGCAGTTTGCGTTTGTGTTGTTGATCGAATCCCGTTCCGAAAACGACTCGCCCTGAGGGTTGAACAAACAGCACTAAATCCACCTTCAAATTTGCCAGTGCTTCTGGAACCAGGTTGGATTTGATGTAGTTGAGGTTGCCATCCTGAACGAAGGTGTAGGTATCATTCCAGGAAGACCAGTCTGCAAAACGGCTGCTGAAGTTCTCTTGAGTTTGAGTAAAGACACTTAGAACTCCCTGGATAGACTGACGCGTACTCCGGGTTTCTGCATCGCGAACATGACGCATTAAAATGGTTGATGAGACAGTGTACACGGTACTTAGTAACCCGAGAAAGGTAATGCCCACGACGAGTAACGTCTTCTTAGGAGTGATCATATCTTTGCTTTCATCTCGGTGTTAACCCGTTTCACAGGAGTGCTCAGGGATTTTCTACTTGCAATACATTAAGATTTCCCAAGCATGCTGGCTCGCAACCACAATGAGTTCACTCAAGTTAAGCAGGGGCTAAGATGTACAGTGACTTTTTATTTGTCGTGGAGATACATTAGTGTCGTTCAAGAAACAGAGCTAGACCTGGCTTACTTTTCTGCCTAATGCCAACTTGGCAATCCTGGTGATCTAAGGCTAGGCTGTTGAACGAACATGTTCTGCAATCCTTGAATAGAGAGGATTTGCTCAGCGACATAAATTTGTCTTGATGCCATCTAATTTGGCACTGTACAAATCTCACTGGGGTCTGCTGGCGGTTTCTTCGGCGGTTGTTCAGAGGCTGAGGTTTCTTCTGTCATAACGCAGTACCTTCTAATGTCCCACTGTAGAGAACTTGAAATTTCTCTGTTCAGAAGATGAACAAGCCACAGCTCCCGCTTGATCCGGACCAACTGTCATCCTCTGAACTTGATGCTCAGAGTGAAGAGAAGCTGCGTCAGAATGCGTCCAACAGCAGAGATCGCCACATTTCAGTAGGTGGAAATGTGGAAAGGAGTGCAGTTATCTCAGGTGATAGCAACACCGTAGTGATACACAACTGCAATCAAGCTCCATCAATTCCGCGATCGTCTACCGAGCAAAAGTTGCTCAACCAGGTCAAAGCAGAGGTAGCTTCTCGTCTGCAACAGTCGTTGCACAATGCCATCTTCATTAATCTCATCAAAGATGCCCAGCCCACTCAAGTTGCCCGACTTTGGGATACTGATGTCAAGATCGGGTCTACTCCACCCCAAGCTTTGCCAGAAAACACTACGATTTTGCAGGTGTTTGATCGGGCTGACATTGCGGGTAGGCTACTCATTCTAGGGAAACCCGGAGCAGGTAAGACGACAACTCAACTAGAACTGGCAAAAGACCTTTGCGAACGCTATGAGCAGCAGTCGAATTACCCGATTCCAGTGCTGTTTAATCTTTCAACCTGGAAGACAACGACCCGATCGATACCGAGTTGGCTAGTTGCAGAACTGAACTCGAAGTACGGTCTTGGGCGAGATATTGGGGTTCAATGGCTCAAAGAGTTTAAGCTGTTGCCTTTGCTTGATGGACTAGACGAACTTGACTCGCAACGACAACTGCCCTGCATTCATGCCATTAATGAATTCATCAGTGGAGAAAGCGCACCCTCCTATCTAGTTGTAGGAAGCCGCTTTGAGGAGTATGAACGACTGAACGCACCGCTTCAGCTCAATGGGGCGATTTGTTTGCGGGAACTGATCGATCGTCAGATTCAGAACTACCTTGCAAGTGCTAATCGATCTGTGCTCTGGAATACCATTGCTGGAGATGAGTCCTTGCTGGAGTTCGTGCGTCCACCGTTGCTTTTGAGCATGGCGGTTCTGGCTTATCAGGGAGAGGCAGAATTAGAATAGCAGCGCTTACAGTCATCTAAAGCGCGATTGAACCATCTGCTGGGTGGCTACGTCAGGCGGATGATAGAGCAGAGTGCCTTGACTCAGAAGGGCAAGAAAAAACGCAAGCCGCAGAAAAGCTACAGCGCCAGACAAACTCGGCTATGGCTCACCTGGCTAGCTCAACAGATGGAGCGCGAGTCTCAAACCGAGTTTCTGATTGAACGAATGCAGCCTTTCCGGTTGCTGAGTTAGCCGCTGCAAACAAACTATAAAAGCACAGCAACATGGATTAGTGCGCTGATTGTTGGGCTGATTATTGGGCTGGTTTTTAAGCTATTCCTTATGGGTAGTATGTCGGTTTCATTATTTGGGGGGCTAACTGCGCTATCTTTTGCATCGGCGCTGCTAGGTAGGCCGGATAATTTTCTCACTGCAGAAACGGTCAAATCATCGATTTTAGAATTCCTGGAGTGGTCTTTAGACGCTAAAAAAGGGCTAATTTGGCTACGTTGGGGGCTAAGAAGCCCGCTAATCTGGCAAAAATGGGGTCCGCAGGATAACACGATATTGTCCATATCGATTTCTGAATCTCTAGGCTGGTCTAGGACAAGATTTAAAGCAGGGCTGATGAATGGGTTGAGTAATGGGCTACTGGTTGGACAGGTGTTAGGCATAATGGTTGGACTACTTGCTGCACTAAAATCCGGATTAGGTTTTTGGCTATTTTTTTTGGTGATTTATGGGCTGAATTTTGGGTTAATTATTGGGCTAATTTTCGGATCGATTAGCGGGCTAATCGGTGGACTAATATTTGGGCCGATTTATGGGCTATTTGCTGGACTGGTTGGTTCAGAAGTAGACCAGAAGGCTTTTCCAAATCAGGGAATCTGGAAAACACTATGGAATGGTTTGGGACGAATGCTAGCGGGTGGGCTGTTTATTGGGCTATTGATTGGGTTGGCTTCGGGACCGATTTTTAGTGTACCTGTTCTAGTCAGTGTCCAGTTTTGGGCAGTGTTTGCTGGGTTATACGGTGGATTGTTTGCTGGATTTAGGGGTGGGTTAGGCGATTGCATTAAGCATCTCTCCACATTGTTTTATGTCGCCAAGGCTGTATTCCCTGGAATTACGCTCATCTCCTTAACTACAGCATCGATCGCCTACTCCTTCAACGAGTCGGGGGGCGATATCGTTTCATACACAAGTTGCTACAAGAGCATTCTGCAGCGATGCCTTTTGAGAAACCTTAGTCGCAATGCACCACCATTGCCTGCCTTGTGAACTGAGGGAGCAGCACCAAGGTACATTCAGCAGGATAATCTTCGACAGCAAATGCTGCCATTTAAACAACACTAGAGTTGTTGGGAAATAAGTTGTAGAGTTATGAGATTCCTGCTTTTTGCCATCAGCTTAAGCAGCGAGCAAGTAAAAGTTCCATAGTCCAGCAGCAGTCAGCATGAGAGGGT